>JBEQAN010000082.1:0-4346 GCA_041640315.1 Leptospiraceae bacterium | reverse complement strand
TCAATAATGAAAAATATTCTAAGGTGATAACACGAGACATAAAAGATATTTTTGAAAATTTCAAATTAAAATTTGAAGATAAAACTTATATTCATAATCCCAATACAAAAAGATGTTATATTGTATTTCCAGTAAGTCCAGAGTTTCTAACACATATTAATATTGATTGTGGTTTTTATTTTAGTAAGGATCATTTTGAATTAGATTTTGAACAAACTTTAAATTTTCTAAATATTTTTTATGATTATTTTCAACAACTTTACCCAGAGATTGGTATTATCTCAGAAAATGAATACAATACCCTCTCATTATTTTTAGCTACACATCATGCAGACATTTCATTACTTATTCTTAGAGGGGAATTATTTCCATCGAATTTTCCAAAGGTTTACAATTATATACAACCAAGAATTTGTATCGATTATCAAAACACCTGCAATGATTATAAAATCATTAAATATATTCATCGTTTGGAAATGTATGAAAATATTCACATCCCCATCATATGGATTGTATCACGTGATGATATCCTGAAAGAAGACTCTAAGCAAATAAAAAAATCAATGGAAATTTTTCATAATTTTGGGACAAAACAATTTACCCAAAAATGGATTATTTATGAAAATGAAAAAGATTTAATAAAACTTAAGAATCTATTATAAAAAATTGCTCCATTGTTCATTCTTTATTATAAAGAAAAAAATACGAATCTCATAAAACAATAAAATTCAATAAAATATTAAATAAATCAAGTAAGAATAAAAAAATTGTAGAAAAATAAAATAAAATGATTTTTATGTTAACAAAAACATTAAGTTACTTAATACGTTTTTTTAAAATTTTAATCTAAACGAAATGAGGATTTTATGGGTATTGAATGTTTATCATCTATTTTAATTCTATCTGAAAGACAAGATATCATTCAACTATTATTAGATATCTTCAAGCATAAAAATTTAGACATCAATATTTCGAATAATATACATGATATTACAACTGATTTTTGTTTAGTAATTGTGGGGCCAGACATAGATTCTAATGAAGTCTTTAATAAGCTTAGAGAACTTAGAGGAATATTACCCTATTTTTTATTCTTAGAAAACGAAAAACATCCCAAAAATCAAATTTACATTTCTTGTAAATGCAAAAAGATCTATTTACCTATGGAAATTTTAACCTTAGAGGAGCAATTAGAAGAATTACTTGAAATTCATTATGGTTAAGCCTAAATATGGAATTAAAACAAGAAAGAAAATTAGAACGGATTTTTAATTTAAATAAGATTCACTCTATTATAAGTAAACATTTAATGAATAAGTATTTATATCTAAAAGTTCTACAAGATCCACCAAAATTGAGAATCTTTGAAATAAATCCTGATACAACTTACAAAATAGCCTCTGATGTTCTCTTAGACTTAGAAAAAGAATATGTGTGTTATAAAGTTCTTGGTAGATATTTAGAAATTCATTTCAAAGTAATCAGTAAAGAAGCTGTAAAAGGAATTTACAACATAAAAATTCAATCAATTGGAGTATCCCTTACAGAAAGGGAAGATTTAAGAATTCCCATTAAAGATCGTCAGGTTTATCTTACAAATTTTTTAACAAGTAAACATTTAATTGAAAAAAATACAACAATAATTCCCACAACTATAAAAATAGGTTTTTCTGAATTTGAAAATAAAATTAAACAAAATTATGATAATGTTAAAATCGATGTTTTTAATAATAGCGATCCACTGATCCAATTAGTAAAAAAAACAGAGAAAATCATTTTCATCCAAGATTCTTACGACTTAAAAACATTTGATGTTCACCATCAAGAGCTTTTAAATTTAAAAGAAGTTTTTAGAGATAATCTAAGTAATTTAATACAAAGATATAGAAAAAGTCAAATCAAAAGTGAAATCATTGCTCCCATTTATTATCTTACTCATGATCATAACTATTTTGCGATAGGATATATTCAAATCCAAAATAAAACAAAATCACTAAGTTGGAATGATATTGAAAAAATTAAACTATTAAATAAAGAATTAATTGATCGAATGCTACAGATTAATACAACAAAAATCGAAGAAAAAGAAGATGTAATTAATATTTCAAGAAAAGGATTTAGAGCTGTTATTAAACATTTAAACCTTATCAATTATTTAATAAAACAATCTGGTTTTTCCTGTGATATTGTATTTAAAGGACATCCTCCTATTTCTGTTTTTGCTGAAATTCGTTCAAGTACAAGAGATGATAAAGGCATACTCTATATTGGAACTAAAATCGTTGATTTTAAAAGCGATGAAGATAAAAGAAATTACGAAAAATTAATAGATTTGTATGAAAAAAAATACAAAATTATGCAGATTCAATAAATCCAATTTTTTTGTATTTTTCTTATTATTCATTACAATTCCCCTTAGTTCACAAGAACCACTAGAGTTTTATAAACAATTTGTCCAACCCCAATATGATCTTAACCATTCCTATGGGAAAGGATGTTCTTTAAAAAATCAAGAGGAACAAAACTTTATAAAAGCAAAACGATTTCTAAAAACCATGTATATCGTTCATTTTCCAAAATCATTTTATTGCGGATGTAAAATTGTCTATAGCAAAAATCAAGATCAATTAATTCCAGATCCTTCCTGTGGTTATAAACCTAAATCACCAAAAACAGAATTTATGATTAATTGGGAGCATATAGTTCCCGCTTATAGATTTGGTCATACGCGACTATGTTGGCGGGAAAGAATATGCGAAAAGGAAAAAAAAGGGAAAATCATACGTTTTAAAGGTCGAAGTTGTTGTAATATGATTGATCCATGCTTTAATATTATGGAAGGAGACGTACATAATTTAGTACCTACTATTTATGAACTAAATCGAGATCGTAAAAACTATTTTTTTGGCGAAATTCCCGGCGAACCACGTTTATATGGAAGTTGTGATTTTGAAGTTGATCATAATAAAAATCTAGCAGAGCCAGCAGAACACATTCGAGGAGATATTGCAAGAATTTATCTTTATATGTCTTGGTTTTATGGTTTTTCTCTTACAAGCGAAGAAAAAGAATATATTAAAAAATGGAATTTTTTAGATCCTCCTTCAGAAGAAGAAAAAAAAATTAACCAATTAAAAGCGATGCACCAAGGAAATGAAAATCCTTTTATTAGTTATTATAAACCACAAGAATTTAAGTAATAAAATCCTTTTTCTTCCATAAGGAATATAATTCGATATTTTCTTGTTTTAGAAGTTCCCTACCCCCTTCTTCTCTATCTATAATACAAATCGCATATCGAACGATCTTCCCCGCTTTTCTAAAGGCTTCTACTGCTTTTAATGTCGAAGCTCCAGTTGTAACCACGTCATCAAGTACTACTACTTCTTTAAAATTCTCTAATTCTCCTTCAATTTGTTTTTGGGTTCCATAGGCTTTTACTTCTTTTCTTACAATATTAGGATAACATATAATGTTTTTTTTATATAAATACAAAGAAATTGCATAGGCTAAGGGATCTGCACCAAGGGTTAAGCCACCAACCGCTTCTGGTATAGGCAACTGATTCATGGGGATTAATTCTTCACATATAGCCATTGCTGTTAAATATAAAAGTTCGGGATTTAATGTAATTTTTTTACAATTGAAATAATGATGTGATAATTTTCCCGATGATAGTTGAAAGGGCTTTTCACTATACATGTATATAAAAGAATGAGCCTTATTAAACAATTGCTTTGTAAGTGAATGCATATGAAAAAAAATTTAAAACCCATCCTCTTGTCGATTCTTTTTGGTATTACAGGGACTTTATCGCTGGAGCCTTTTTCCATTCCTTTAATATACTGGGTGGTTCCCTGGTTTTTATTTTATTTTGGGGAATTATTATATAAACAATCAATAAAAAAAATTTTATGGTATTCTTTTTTATTAGCTTTAAATTTATGCATATTTGCCTTTTATTGGATCATCCATCTTTTTGTAGAATATGGGGGGATTCCACTTTTTTTATCAATTTTTCTATTTATCCCTTACTCCTTTTTATTAAATTCAAAAATCCCCCTAATTCTTTTATTTTTTGCTAAAATCAAGAAAACGTATAAATTGTTTTATCAATATAATTTTATTTCTATTCCTTTAGTAATTACTATCATTGATATCATTACACCACAAGTTTTTAATTGGTATTGGGGCAATGCAGTTACACAGAATCAAATTTTTATACAAATAGCTGATATTGTTGGAATTCATGGATTAACATTTTTTTACATTTTATTTTCTTATGTATTTTATCGAATATTTAAACTAATTTATAAAAATCATAAAATTATTTATAACAAAAAATT
>JBEQAN010000081.1:0-5981 GCA_041640315.1 Leptospiraceae bacterium | reverse complement strand
CTAGCCACGAAATGGTAGATTCCATTGAACTTCTTACACCATGGAAAGAACAAATTGATTTTGATTTTATTAAAACTATTATCCATCAATCTCCCTATAAAATCGATAGTTTTGTCTTTTTATCAACGTGTAATAGAGTAGAAATCATTTATAAAATCCATGATTCATCAGAACATTTATTATTTTATAATTATATTTTAAACCAACTACCCAAATTATCCTTTCAACCAGAATTAATTACAGGAAGACCCGTCATCATCCATTTATTAAAACTTGCCTCTGGTCTTGAATCCATGGTATTAGGAGAAACAGAAATTCGCTATCAATTAAAAGAGGCTTTAAGACAAAGCATTGAAGAACAATGTATCGATTCTCCTATGAATCAACTTTTTCAATCTGTATTTCGAGAAAGTAAAGAAATTCGAAAATATATTCCCGCAAATATTCCTCTATCGATATCTTCTTTGGGGATAAGAAATCTTGAAGAAAAAGTAGGAGGATTTGCCTCCCATGATGAATATTTTGTCGTCATCGGTTCTGGAACTATCAGTAAATCGAGTGTTGAATATATTAAAAAATGGGGAGGAAGAAATATTTTATGGGTTAACAGAACAAAAGAAAAAATTATAGAATCTGCTAAACAATTAGAAGTCGAAGCTCTATCATTAAATGAATTTTTTGACGTGGAATCCTTTCATAAAAAGTATCCCAAAAATATTTGTGCTATCATTACAGCTACATCTTCCAATGAACCCATTTTATTAAAAAGTTTTATAAAATTATTAAATTATAAAAAATTATTTATTATAGATTTAGCTATGCCCTCAGACGTAGAAGAGGAAGTTAAAGAATTGGATAATGTAGAAGTTATTAACCTTCAAACGATAAAAGAACAACTAGAAAGAAATAAACAAAGACGAGAAGAATCAGCAAAAAAAGCCCTCACAATGATCGAAGAATCTTCTTACAGAGTAGAAACCAATTGGATCACAAGTATTTCTTCTCATATTTTAACTGAAATCCAATCGAAGATCCATCAACATTCCCAAAAACGATTAAAAGATCTTTTTGAAGGTCATTTGAGAAATTTAAGTAATAAAGAAAAAAGGATTCTTTTAGATTGGGCTAGAAAATATCATAGAGAATTGAATCGTATTCATAGAGTGGGTATAGAAAAAATCCTTTCACATTATCATAAAATTAGCAATATGAAACACTAACCATCGATTGCACATCTAAAACCAAAATGATGGAAGGGTTTATTTTCGGGAAAATGAGCTCTTCTATTATAACCCGTAGCAAAATTTCCATCCCACCACCAAGAACCTCCACGTACTACTTTTTTATTATGTCCTGGACAATTTAAATTTCCATCACAGGGTCCTTTTGGATTATCTTTAAAACAACCTATCCCACATACTTCATAATTTTCTGAATACCAATCTAATACCCATTCCCAGGAATTTCCTGCTATGTCATAAAGATCATATCGAAAAGCTCCTCTACTACCAACTACCCAAGTTGTACCTTTTCCACATCCTTTTTTTTGATTTTCTTGTATAATTGCTTTTTCGCATGTAATTTCATCATTCCCCCAAGGGTAAATATCTCCTACTTCTCCCCGTGCGGATTTTTCCCATTCAGCTTCAGTTGGAAGTCGTTTTCCTTTCCATTCGCAATATTGACTTGCTTGATACCAACTTACTCCTACCATAGGTTGACGAGGATCCGAAAAACCTTCGTAATTAGGTTTTGCAAATGTACAATAATTTGCCTTTACACATTCCATATATTCACCATAGGTAACTTCATATTTATCCATCCAAAAAGATTTAACATAAACTTTATGTTCTGGATATGTATCTTTGATTGCTTTCAATGTATCTTCTTCAATGGTATATCCATTATATCCCATTATAAAGGTTCCACCAGGAATACAGGACATTTTGCTATAATCTATGTTGGAATTTATTGAAATGCAAGACTCTTCTCTTAAAGAAACTTGATTTCTTTTTATACAAGAAGTTAAAATCACTAAAACTAATACCAATATTTTGTTTTTTCTAATTTTCATTTTTTTACTTTTTTCTAATTCAAGCCCAAAGAGTAAACAACTATTCTGAAATAATATTGACATAAAAAAGAAATTAAGTATATTTGTAATAAATATTTTAATTTTTTATAATATTACAGCAATGGAAAATATAAATATATCTCAATCAAAAATCGAAGAATATTTAAATCAAGTTAAAGATCTAAATATTATCCCACCAGTATTAGTGCAAGTAATGGCATTACCAGATGACAATGAACTATCTTTTAAGGAATTAAGTAAATTGGTTCAGACCGATCAAATCCTTGTTTCGAGAATCTTAAAAATAGCGAATTCTCCTTTTTATAATAGAGGAATAGAAATTACATCACTTCAGAATGCCATTGCAAGACTTGGATTTAGGTTAATTCGATCCATGATTGTGGTTGCAATGAATGATTCAATTTTTGCACATGGAAATTACAGAAAATTTAGAGAAGAAGTGTGGCAACATTCCATTGCTTCAGCAATTTATGGTTCATACTTAGTAGAAAAATTTATGGGAAAACAAGAAGCGGATAAAGGAATTATTGGTGGTTTATTACAAGACATTGGCAAAGTCATTTTAAATATGATTGATCGTAAAAAATATGTAGAAGTTCTGAGAGAGTTTTTAGAAACAAAAAAAGATATTCGACTTATAGAAATAGAAAAATTTCAAGTGGATCATGCTACTATTGGATATGCTGCATCAAAAACTTGGAAATTGCCAGAATTTGTAAGTAAAATCATTTACGAAAGACATATAAATATTAATAAAAAAAGTCCCATGGGAATTTTATTAACTCTTACAGATACATTAGTAAGAAAAGCGGGATTTGGATTATTTACCCCTCAACACGAAGAAGAATTTTTTCAATGTCTTGAAACTTTAAAATTAAAAGAAGATGATTTTTCTATTCCAGAAATTCAAAATTATATAAAACAACATGAATTATATAAAACCATTTGGCAATTTTAAATGATTATAAATAAATTTTATTTATAAATTACTTTATAAGCTATTATCTTTTCTGTTTTACCTTTGAGTTCAACAGAGGGAATTTCTATGTAATTGTATTTTTGCTTCACTTCATTAGACAAATTATTGATTAAGTTTTCGTTGATTAAAATTTCTTCTTCTTTCGCAATGGATTCAAGTCGAGCTGCTATATTCACAGTATCTCCTATGGCTGTATAAGATAATTTTTGAAATGAACCGAAATTTCCCAATGTAGCAAGTCCAGAAGCTATACCAATTCCAATCTTAGGATTAATTCCATAATTTCGCATCCAGTTTTGACTCCATAATTCCATGATATTTTGCATTTCTACCGCTGCTTGTAAGGCATTATCTCTATGATTCGGATCAGATAAAGGAGCACCAAAAATTGCCATTATAGCATCCCCAATGTATTTATCAATTAAAGCATTATAACCTAGCAATACTTCTGTTAGAGCCGTAAAGTATTCGTTTAAAAATGAAACAATATCGGTTGGTTTCATTTTTTCTGCAAGGGTTGTATATCCTCGAATATCTGCAAATAAAACACTGATTTCTCTTTCTGAGCCTTTTTGTTCTAAGGGGATTTCGCCAGTAATAATACCATTAATAATATTAGGATCCACATATAAACCAAATATACTTTGAATTTTCTTTTTTTCTTCTTCTAAGCGAATTTTATTCTGATATTCTCGTTCCAATTCTTGTTTCATTATATGAACCATTTCTTTTAATTCTTCAATTTGATCTTCCGTAATCCCTTTTGTAATTTGCAATTTTCTTATAGACTCATCAATTTGTTTATAAATAATTTTATTATGGAATTGGATTCGAAATATATTTCTTAATTTATTTTCTAGTTTAAAAATATCCAGATCATTTTTTGAAAAAAATTCTAATACTCCCATTTTATAAAGATAGTTTTCAAACATCACTTCTGAATAAGAAGTAATAACTATAATGGGGATTTCTGAAAAAATTGGATCATTTATTAAATCTTCAATATAGTCGGATGGCTCTATGCCCCAAAGAACTTCTGTAATTAAAACATCAATATGATTTTCATGAACGTTCTTTTTAATTTCTTTATATTCATGAACTAAAAATATTTGAACAAACTCTTTAAACCAATAGAACAATCGTTCCTTTAATTTTCTTGAAAATTCAAGGTCTGGATCGGCAATTAATATTTTTAAAATATCTTGCTCTATTTGAATTGTTGGTTCATAACCCAAATTATCATATTCTAAACTATTGGTTTTTTTATCACTGTTTTCCATTTTAAGTTATAGTTATATTTTGAAGGATTCATTGTCAATATTTAATAAATTCATTTATATAATATTTTTATATATTTATTGATATAAAAAGAAAGATTTATTACTTGCAATTTATAAAAAAAAATAAAAAAATGTTATAAAGTTGCGGGGTTCATTATGTCTAAGTATGCAAATTTAGATATCAATCATATTTTAAATCAAATAGAATTACACATGAAAAATTATCAATTACCTTCTCTATTAATTGAAGATTTTTCAAAAAAAATAATGAACGTTTATAACGGCGATACAGGTCTTATTGATTTTTCCAATGTAATGGATCTCAATAAAAATGATATCATTAATTTAAATGAATTACCCTTTCAATTGGATTATGATTCTAAGATCACTCAGGAAATTGTAAAAAAATTAGTCATCATCAAATTAAATGGGGGTCTCGGAACATCAATGGGACTTAATCAAGCTAAAACATTATTAAAAGTAAAAGGAAATAAAACATTCTTAGATATTATATTAGAGCAAATAAAGATTTTGCGATTAAATGCTAAGATTGATGTACCACTTATTTTTATGAATTCCTTCAATACTTCCTATGATACAATGAACTATCCTGGGGTAAAAGAAATCAATCAAAACAACCATATTCCAGTAGAGTTTATACAAAACAAAGTACCAAGATTACTAGAAGATACTTTACTTCCCTTTGGGGACGGTAGTGAACCTAAACATTGGTGCCCCCCAGGACATGGTGACATCTATTTATCTTTAAAAATTTCTGGACTTTTAGATTTACTTATAAGTCGCGGTATAGAATATGCATTTATTTCCAATGGAGACAATTTAGGTGCCATTTTCGAACCCTCAATTCTTGCTTTTATGATTGAAAATGACTTGGAATTTATAAGCGAAGTTACACCGAAAACACCCGCTGATATTAAAGGAGGTGTTTTATTTCGAAATAGAATAACAAATCGTATAGAATTACTCGAAACCGCTCAAGTCCCATTGGAAAATAAAAAAGATTTTGAAGATACAACAAAATTTAAAGATTTTAATATCAACAATTTATGGGTAAATCTAAAAGCTTTAAATCGACTATTTGAACATGGAACCCTTCAGCTACCATTAATTGTAAATCCTAAGGAAGTAGATGGCAAAAAAATAATACAATTAGAGACTGCAATGGGAGCAGCTATTGGATCGTTTGAGAAATCCAAGATCATAAGAGTTCCTCGAAATCGATTTGCTCCAGTAAAAAAATGTAATGATTTACTCGTAAGAAAAAGTGATGCCTATATCTTAAATCACAAATATGCCTTAGTACCAAGTCCTGATTTAAAACAAGAACCACTTGTAAAATTATCTAAAGAATATGAACTTATTGATAATTTTGAATCTTTATTTCAAGAAATACCTTCATTAAAAGAATGCATTCAGTTAAATCTTAATGGCAAATTTCTTTTTGATATAAAAGTGAAAATCTTTGGTAAAGTAGAACTAAATAACAATTCAGAGGAACCTATAAAACTATCGGAAATGTTAAAACAACCAATAAAAGGAATTCAAATTCTATAATTAAACAGTATTTCCAAAATGGTTGCAACTAACTTTTGAAGAAATGCTAAAT
>JBEQAN010000080.1:0-5992 GCA_041640315.1 Leptospiraceae bacterium | reverse complement strand
AAAATAAACATGAAGAATTACTACAACAATGGAATTTACAATCCAAAGCAAATTTAGAAGAATTAAAAATCAACCTTAATAGTGTAAGAGAAGAAATAGACCAAGTGAAGCACGAAAAAATCGAAGGGGTTGAAAGTGTTTTTAAAAATATGTTAGAGAAATATGAATCAAAATTAAAAAAGACAGTAGATGAAGAAGAGCAAAGAATCCTTAATATTAAAAAAGAATATGAGATGATTCTGGATAAGTTTATTGATTTAGGTGAGCAATTAAAAAGAAATCTAGTATATACATTAGATCATTTAAAAAGTGAATTACAAGAATTCTCTCAAGTAGAGAAGGAAGAATTATTAAAAGCCAGAGAAGGTTTTTTAAGAGTTCGCGAAGAAATTGAAAGTAAAATTGACATCATAGAAGAACAGATTCGAGAAACCTCACGCACGAAACAAAAGTTAGAAGAAATAGCGGAAAAAGCAATCAAAGAAATCAAAGATAAAGAGGATGAATTAATTTTTAGCTTAGAAAAAAGAGCATCGAAATTTATTGAAGAACAAGATGAAAAACTTGGCAAATTAAATCAAACCTTAGATGAAAAAATTTCAAGGCAATTAACACTTTTAATCGATAAAGGTCAATTTCAAATAGAAGAATTAGAAAAAAGGACTGCCTCTACAATCAAAAAATCTATGGAGAATATGCAAAGAGAGTTAACATTAGTCCGAAACGAAATTGCAAATATCAAGGCAGATATAGTTAATGAAGTGGATAAAGTACGTTCTTTAAAGGATCATATCTTTAAGGAAATTCAAGAAGATGCTCATCGAATAAGAAGGTTTGAAGAGAAACTATCTCTTGTCGATAGTGCAGAAGATTTTATAATAAAATTTGAACATGGAATAGAAGTTTTAACAAAACGATTGAATGAAATCAATTCTAGTAAAAAAGAATTAGAAGACTTTATTCAAAAATTGGCAAATGTAAGTTCTATTAAAGATAGGATTGAAGAAGAAGTAAAAATGTTAAATGAAAGAAAAGCTCTTTTGGATACAGTAGAAAATCGATTTTTATCATTAAGTGATAAATTACAAGATGTTGAGGTGAAACTTGTGAATATAGAAAGTGCGGATAAAATTGCAGAGAAAATTGAACAACGCTTAATAAAATTTGAAGAATATAGAAAAGCCTTTGAGGACTTTTTTAAAGAATTAACAGAAAAAAGAAAATATATAGAAAATGCTCTTCGAACCATAGAAAAATCACGAAAAGATGCTATGGAAGCTGGCGAAACTGCTAAAGAATTGATCCAAAAGATTGAACTACTTGATATAAGAAAAGAAAATATTAAAGAAGAAATAGAACACCTCGAAAAAAAAGTTTCTCAATTGAAAGATTTGGATATGAAGTTTAATGAAATAGAAGCAAGATTTCAACAAATCGATGTATTAATGACTGATTTAGAAAAAAAACAAAACCAAATCTCCATTATGTCTAAGAGGTTATCAGAAGTAAGTGATCGTGGTGGATATATTAAAAATGAGTTGGAATCTCTTGTATCAGAAGCAAATGAAAAGATGGATAAATTAAGTGCATTTTATGAGACATTAGAACGAATGCTTCAAGAAGCGGAAAAAGCAACAAAAGAATCAAAAGAAACAGAGAAGAGTAAAAAAAATATTATTGATGAATGGAAAAAAGAAGGAATCTTAACACTTTATTTAAAACATAAATGGGATCCAGAACTCATTGCTGAACGACTCAATGTAGATATTTCTTTAGTTCGAGCAGTAATCTCTTCTGTAAATCCAACCTACAAAAAGGGATAGAAATGAATAACTTTATAAGATTTTTATTTTTGTTTTTATTCTTTCATATACCATTGTCCTCAAACGAGGTTCCAGAAAAAATTGTTTCAAATTTTTATTCTTTGTATAATGAGAGGGGGATAGAGCCAGCGATAGACTATCTTTTTTCAAATAATCCAGTCCTTTATTCCAAAGGAGAATCCATTCATAATCTTAAGCAAACGATATTAAATATTGAGAAGGTTTTGGGTAAGATTAATAGCTATAGCGTTCTTAAAAATGTGGATGTCAATGATTCTTTAAAGGTAATAATCACATTTGTAAAATACGAAAAACAACCTTTAAGGTTTTTATTTGTATTTTATAAACCAGATAAAAAGTGGATGACTTATCGATTTGAAATTGATACAAGTTTCCCAGATAATTGGATTGATGCTGTATTTAAAAATCATGATTTTTAAATACAGCATTACATAATTCTGTCATATAATTGATCACAGGCTTCTTCTATGGTATATTTTTTTAAATCATTAAGTAAGGATTCTCTAAATTTTTTCCATGAGTTATGGAGGGGACATGGTTCTTCTTCATTGCAATCTGGCCATTCCATCACACATCTTGTAAGTTCTTGTTCATAACCTGTATGTTCAATCACTTGGTGTAAAGTTAATTTTAGACTTTCTGATGGTAAGTAAAATCCCCCCGTAGGTCCCGTTGACGATTGTAAAATTTTATTATGAACTAATCCTTGAATGATTCTTGCCATGTAGCTTTTTGAAACTCCTAAATTGTCTGCAATTTCTTTTACTTTAAAATATTTTTGTTCATTTTTGTGTTTTGCTAAGAATAATACCGCTTTTAAAAGCAAAATAATATATCGATCAAAAAGTAATGTCTCCATAATTATTATTTTCGATGTCTAAATCTTTAAAATTTAGTCAACTATTTTTTTATTTTTTATTATTAAATTATAAAATAATATTTTTAGAGAAAAATTAGAGTACTAATTCTTAATGGAATGTATTAAATTGATGAACTATAAAAATTGTTTTGTTTAAGAACACGTATTGCGCTTTTTTAAAAAACGATGTTCAATTTTTTATTTGATGATAAAACTTTAACTTCTTTTAATAATAAACCCATTTAAGAATTGACATGAAGGTTTTTTATAAAAATTGAGCAATGATGGAACGAACATTGATTATCCTTAAACCC
Organism: Leptospiraceae bacterium; assembly: GCA_041640315.1. Classification (GTDB taxonomy): domain Bacteria; phylum Spirochaetota; class Leptospiria; order Leptospirales; family Leptonemataceae; genus SKYB61. Next base: position 2,975 of record JBEQAN010000080.1, on the reverse strand, counting down.
GATGCTCTTAGCAATAAACATGTAGGCCACATATTAACAAAAATAGAAGAAAATGGATTTAGAATTATTGGCTTAAAACTTGTTCAGATGTCAAGATATGATGCAGAGAAGTTTTATGAAGTTCATAAAAATAGACCTTTTTATAATGATCTTTGTAATTATATGAGTTCTGGACCAGTCATTGTAGGAGTACTAGAAGCAGAAAATGCAGTTCAAAAATGGAGGGATTTAATTGGTGCAACAGATCCCAAAGAAGCAAAAGAAGGCACAATTCGAAAATTGTATGCCACAAGTAAAGAGGCGAATGCTGTTCATGGATCCGATTCTGTAGAAAATGCAATAAAAGAAATTTATTACTTTTTTAGTGAAAGAGAACTTTTACAATAATCTTAACTTTCAAAAAGTCGATGCAATCTTTAAGGAATATTCAAAAATCATTAATGATTTTTTAAATCATGAGATTGCATCGATTATCATAAATGAATCAAAAGGAATAAAAGAAGTATATCAACCTATTTTATATTCCCTTCTTAATAGTGGTAAACGAATAAGACCCATTTTGTTTTTATTGATCTCTGGTTTTGATACAAATTTAAATGAGGAGGAAAAAAAAGAATTTTTGTTAACTGCATCATCTATTGAATCGATTCATACCTATTCCTTAATCCATGATGATTTGCCAGCAATGGATAATGACGATTTTAGAAGGGGAAAATACACATGTCATAAGCAATATAACGAATGGTCTGCAATTTTAGCAGGTGATTCTTTAAATACATTTGCATTCTATATATTAAGTTTAACCCATCATGATGTTCCAACTAAAGTTCATATTTTATCAAAGTATGCTGGTTTAGGTGGTATGGTTTTAGGGCAGGCTCTGGATTTATCTAATGAAAAAAAGGACTATCCAGAACCAACCCTTCAATTTGGGGAATATGTAAAGTATTTTAAAAATAAATCTTTTTATTTTTTTATTGAAGAATTTCTTTTTAAAGAACTTGAAGATCAAATGATACAGCTGTTGATGATCCATTATCATAAAACTGGTGCTTTATTTATCGCAACTACAGAATTAGCATTAATTACGGGAAAATTAACACAATCTATAAATTATAGCTTAGAGATTCAAAAAGCCTATCTAGAATATGCAGAAATCCTTGGATTGTTGTTTCAAATTACTGATGATATTTTAGATGAAATAGGGGATGAAAATCTACTAGGTAAAAAAATCCATAAAGATAGGGATCGCGGGAAATTAACTTTCCCAAATCTCCTAGGATTAGAAAAAAGTATAGAACTCTCAAAACAACTTTCACTCTACTGTTCTGAGTTAACCAAAAATTTTATTCTTCCCTACACAAAAAAAGATTTTAGAGAGATATTACAGATGATACCATTTTATATTTTAAAGCGAACTAAGTAATTTATTACCACAAAAAATTTTAAGTATAAATAAAAAAGCTTAAGTCATTTAAATTTGTTCCTGTAGGACCTGTTTTAATATGTCCATCAATTAAAGATAATCCCAAATAAGAATCATTGTTGTTAAGTACATCATCGAAATGCATGTATTTTGTTTTTTGGGTTTTTAAAATCGTATTGATTTTTTCAATACTTTCTGGAAAAACCAATCCTCCCGCAACATCTGTAGGACCGTCAATCCCATCAGTCCCAAATGAAATAAATGCACAATTTTCTTTACAAAAGGAACTATATTGGTGTAAAAGTTTTCCTATTCTTAAAGAAAGCTCTTGATTTCTACCGCCCTTACCACTTCCTTTAACAATTACAGTTGTTTCGCCCCCCCAAATCATGGCAGTATTTTTCTTGGGATTTTTGAAAAAATTCTTGATATCTGAACTAATGATACTTTCAAATTCATCGATACTACCTGAAAAATTTTTATATTGAATATGAGCTGTTAAATGGAATTCTTCAAGTGTTTCTTTTAGTTTTTCACAAGCTATAGCGTTATTTCCAATTGTAAAATTTTCTTTTAAAGACGTTTTTGTTTTGTTTGGAAATTTAATATTTTTATTTAATTTTATATGATATTTGTTTAATAATTTTATAATATCTTCTTCCTTTTGGTAAGGTTCAATATACATGGGACCTGATGAGACATATTTCTCAGAATTTTCTCCTATGACATCACTTAGCAAAAATTGATAGGTTTCTCTTGGATAAAGAAGTTCAGCTAAGCCACCTCCTTTAATTAGAGATAGTTGTTTTCTTATAGTATTAATTTCGATTATATTTGCTCCACTTTTTAGAAGTTGTTTAGTAATGTTTTGTAGATCATAAAGACTTATCCCATCGATTGGTTTTTCAATAAGAGCGGAAGCACCACCAGAAAGTAAAACAATCACAATACATTCCTTAGGAAGATTATGAACAAATGAAATCAATTGTTCTCCCGCATATAAACTTTGTTCATCTGGATATGGATGAGAAGATTCTATAATTTCAAAATTTTCAATGGAGCCTTTCTTTGTATTATATGGTGTTACAACAAATCCTTTAATTTTTAAATTTTCCCTCTTATGACGAAGAAGATATTCATAAAAGCATTTTCCCATAGAAAAGCCAGCTTTCCCCATTGAGATTACAGCTACAAATTGAAAGGGTTCAAGAATTTTAAAAAATTCATTTTGTTCTAAAGATTGCGATAAAAGAGCCTCTGGTTGAATTTTTTTTATAGTTTGGCTTATGATTTCAAAAATCATTTGCTTCAACATCAAATATTTACATAGGAGTTTTTTTTACACGGTCAAATACTTCTTTTCCAATGTAAAAAATCCCTTTTTCAATTAGAGATGGTTGTACTGTAGAAAAAATATTTTCAATCAGTTTTTGTAAAGATAAGTCCATTGGTAATCGATAATCCCTCCAATTTATTACGAATTCAAATGGTATACCATTTTCTTGTTCTTCTTTATTTCCAGTTAGATATAAGTAACCTTTTATGAATG
>JBEQAN010000079.1:0-6011 GCA_041640315.1 Leptospiraceae bacterium | reverse complement strand
TTTCTTGCCTGAAGTAATTCTTTTTCGAAACCTAATTTTTTATAAATGTTAATCTTTAATTTTAAAATTCTCAGATTTAAGTATTTAAATTCATAATCTGGTATTTGTTGAATCTGGCTTAATATTTGTAAAGACTCTTGCAGTTGGTTTGAGTTATAGTATTTTCTTGCAAGTGTATAATAAATTAGATTTTTAATAAGAACATCGTTTGTATTTAATAAATAATTTTTAAGTGATTCTTGATTTAACTTACTTAAGTGATTTAGGATTTCATTATAAATAATACTCGATAGTTCACTATTCTTTAATACAATTTTTAAATTTTGTGAATCAATTTTCTGTAACTGGTATTGATGATTTCTTAGATCCAAAAGCAATATATAATAAGCTACAAAAGAAGATTTTCTAAAATTTTTCGATATTTTTTGAAAAAAATTTTTTGCAACTATTTGATTTAATGGCCATGCCAATTCTCCTAACCTAAAATAAAAATAATCGATAGTAGTTTGACTATGATTTTGTTTATAAATGAATTGATTTTCTAAATTTTTAAGCATATTAAGGTTATAGTTTTTATTTATCTCGAAACTTCGAATTTTATAAAAAAAATCTATATAGGGATTTTCGTTTATACGAACTTCATAATATCTTTTAAAATACTTCCATTTTTCTACTTCTTGATGTGTTTCTAATTTTGTTAATAAATCATAAAATACTTCACCCTCTAATAAATAAAACTCTGGATGTTGATTAAAATAAGTGAAGATAGATTGTAAAACTAAAATTTTATAGCTTTCGTCCTTATAATGATTTACAAGTGCATATTGTTCAAATGGATCACCTTTTTTTGGTATATTACCATCAAGAGTAGTTAAAAAAATATCAAGTTGTTTATAAAATTTGGAAGTATAAAATATACTTCCATTTAAGTAATTAGTAACTTTAAAATCTTTTATAGAATATTTTTCTGGTAAAATTTGATTTATTACATTACCTTTTATATCCATTACAAGTAATACACCATTATCGTTTGGGTCTAGTCTTTGATTACCATTTGTATCCTTAGGAATATTTATAAAATATATTAAATTATTTCTTGATGAAAGTTGTGGAGCAATATTAATACCTTGTAAATCTAAATTGACTGTTTTAGGTTTTATAAAATTGATTTCTTTTGTTTGTAAGTTTAGGATTCCAATCTCAGAAGTAAATTGATTATTTTTTAATACTGTAAATATAAGAAGTTCATTAAAAATTGATGGATAGTATAACTCTTGTTCTACAACAATTTCTGGTTTATCAGTGGGAATACCCTTTTTTAGAGGTACCTTCCATAAATAAAATTTCTGCGTACAACGATTCGAAACAAAATATAGAAATTTATTATCAGAAGAAATAAACGGAAATGCTTCTTTATATTTACCTGCACAGTTAGGGACATTTCTAAAGGTATCTTCAAAAATCTTAGATACATTTAAAGAAAAGTTCCATAAATTTACTTGTCTTCTTTTCTGTATATAAGCTTCTATCAGTTGTTCGGGATTAAAATATGTAAGATAAATATCGCCATTGATGTCACTATCATCAGATAAGAATAGCAATATGTATTCTTTTTCACTTACTTTTTTTATATAGGGAGAAAATTGTTTAGCTGGATGTTCTAAGATTTTGATTTTTAATATTGTTTTTAAATCTCGTAACCATAAATCATAATTTCCACCGACATTCGAAGAGTATACCATAAACCCATCTTCCGAAATACTAAAATCTTCTTCTTCAGAGGGTTCTACTACTATTGGAAAAGGATCTGTTTTATTATTTAAAAAATGTAAACCCATCAATTTATTGTAATTATACTCTGGAATTTTCTTAATTGTTGGAGTATAACAATTAAATGTAAAAATTATATATAAAATGAATACATAAATACTATTAGTTTTTATACCAGCCTCTTTGTTCCTCATAGTTCCAGCCTAAGTTATTATAGGATTTAATATAACGATTTAAAAAATCATCTGCTATACTTTTATCATTTTGAATCAAAAATTGATAAATTTTATTCTTATTAAAATTTATTATATCGATTAATTTTATTGCAATCTGTTGATGCCTTATGTTACTAACACTCCTTAAATTTTGTGGAACTATTAATAAGTTTCCTTTCTTATCAATACCGATATACTCATAGATCATATAATATTCAACCATATCCTTATAAACTATTAATATTTCTAAGCTTTCTTCTATTTCTGGCCTACTCGCTAATCCCTTCTCTTTTAGTGGAGAAACATAATCTGTCGAAGTAATTAACCAACCATTCGGAAGTAATTCTGTTTTATCTCCAAGAATTTGTTTTTCAAGAGCTGTTTTTTCTGATGTTAATGTGATAGGTGGAAGATCTACAGATAAACAGCTTTTATCAAAAATCCAGCTTGTTAGTGGATTTTGCATAGGATTAACCACCTCAGTTACAGTAGAACAACTCCATAAAATAATTATAAAAAATATGACTTTAAACTTCATAACTTACTCCAGTTCTTTTTTTACTTCTTTTTCACTACGCTTTAAAAATTCCATTAGGGGAATTCTTTCTTGTTTAATCTCATTATCAGATAGCTGAATCAATCTTGATAAAGAAAAAAATCCAGAACTTTTCACTATGATATTTGAATATACTAAACCATTTTTTAGTTCAAAATCTATATCATCTATCGTCAACAAATTATTTACTACCATTGCAACGATAGTAGGTGCGATAATCCGTACCACAAAACCCGCAAAGTCTTTACTAATTTGATATATAGATAACTTCAGTTCTAAATTATTTAATAAATTTTTAAAGTTATTTATCCGAAAACTCGAAAAACCACTGATAGTTCCTTTGAATACACTCTTCGCCTTAGGAAATAAGGCATTTAAATCGAAATTTAAAATATAGAGTTTTCCAGCCATTTGCATATTCTCTGGTTTCATATCCGATAGGTTAAAATAAAAATTTTTTAATTCGATAGTGCCATTAAATTGATTTTTCAATATAGAAAAAAATTGTAAATATGGTATCCATAAGATATTATCTTTGTATTCAATATAACCTTCAATAGCATTGGTAAGAGGACTTCCCAAAAAATAAAATCCATTTTCAAAATAGGCATTATCCAGACTGTAATTGGATTTTATAGATTTTATCGAAAAATTTTTCTCTGGCAAATTAATATCGCGATAGGCTTGATAAGTAACTTGCGATATACTATCTAAATTATGATTAAACGGTAATTTTAAATATAAATTATTAATTTCGTAATAGGGACATAGTTCTTGATTTTGTTTATCACAACTGATTCTATATTTTAGATCAAACTGGTCCATATGTAATTGTCCCTTAAGATATTGTTTATTTAAATTTACTTGTAATGTTATATTACCACGAAGAAAAATATTTTTATATACTTCCGACATAAGTGAGTTTTGATAGTTTAAAAATATGTCTAAATCTGGTTCAAATAAGTTTTGTTTTTTATAAATTGAACCATTTAATTTTATCAAAAAAGTACCATACCACCCTCGAAGAGATACTTGATGAAATTTAATAAAATTTTCTGTTTGTTCTAAATGAAGTGATATTTGAATTCCCGAGGGATGTAGCGAAGGAAGTAGTAAATATAAATCAGTACTATATAAGTTTGAATCCGATAAGGTTAGATCTGCAGTTCCACTTAATTTTACACCATTTATTAAAAGATTTCTGATAGAAAGTAAATTTGATCTTAAATTGATAGGTAAGCTTTCTTCTAATACTAAGTAGTTGATTTCGAATTTTTTTAGGTTTATATTATATCTCTGGCTCTTACCAAATTTCAAATCTATTTCTGCTGCTATATCCACAAATGGATTATTATCCTTGATAGAATTTGTAGATAATCTTTCTATATTTAAAGAAACATTTGTTTCATTTAAATTTCTACGAACTAGTCCATTCATTATCAAATATATTTGCTGTTCTTTAGATATATAACCATCGATCGTATATCTTGAGTTAAGTATATTGATATTACCGCCCAGTTGGATTGTAGATAAATCATAATCTGAATTCACTATAAAACGTCCATTCAAATTACCAGTAAAAAAGGGATTTAAAAATTGACCTAAATTAAAATTATTTACTGCTAAATTGATATCTATTGATTCTTTAATATTTCCATATAATTTGATCAATGCACCGTTATATATCAATGATAAATTTTCTAAATTTAAAAACTGTATAACATTAAAAGCCAAATTCTTTTGATGATTATTTTTATTTTGATCATTATGCGAAGGTGATAAGTAATTTCCTAAGTCCAAATTTCCATTCAATTTTAAGTTCAAGTTTTGAATAAAATGATTATTAAAACGAAAATATGGTATATTCGTTAAAATATCTATCTTTAAATTCGAAAGTTCACCTTCAAGATTGAATTTATCTATTGAAATTAGACCATTTAATAATAATTGATTATTTGTTAGGATAGATAAAACTTCCCCATAAAGATTTAAACTAAATTGTTTATTTGTAACTTCTTTTTGTGTAATTGAAAAATACCAATCATTTTCTATATATTTGATTTCGCCATTTAAAAATAATAAATAACCAGAAGGATTCATTAAAGATATTTCATGAATCTGAATTTTTTGCTCTTCTGGTTTATAGTCTATATCCCATATAAACTGTGTGATAATCTCTTTTGATGTATTAAAACTTGATATAGATAAATCTTTCGTATCTATCTGAATTTTCGTAAGAAATTGATTTTCGCTATTATTTGACCTATATATTTGAATTGAAATTATTGGCTTACCAGATATGTTATGATTCTTCTTAAATAAAAAATTTATATCACTATTAGGATTTAGCGAAATTAAAAAATCATCGATAATAGAAAGGATTTTATAATTTAAATCCACTTTACTAAATCGTTTAGTGATCAAACCTGTTGAAAAAGAAATGCCTTGCAAATCTAATTCCTCTATAATATTTTCTATATTATCCTCTTTTTTAGATACCTTATAATGTAAGGCAAAATCTTTCACATTGAAATAAAAAAATAATCTTATAGGTATAAAAAGATGAATTGCATCTGGTAATTCGGTTTTTTCTTCTTTTGGTAACTCTTTTTGTTCTTGTTTTAAATTAAAACTTTCGTAATTCCAACGATCATTTATTTTATAAAGATAGATTTTAGGTTCTTCCAGCAAAAATTCTCGAATCCCTATATCTCCATTTAGTACGCCAAGCAAAAAATACTTTAGTCGCAATTTCTTTAAAAAGACTATGGGAGTATCAGTAATTTTATCGTAAATTCTTATATTTTCTATTTCTAAACCACGAAATAAACTAATATCCTCTACTTTAAAATCTATGGTTAATGTTTCTCTATAAATATCATTTAACTGACTTTTAATATAATGATTCCAAAAATACGAAGAGAATAAGAAGTTATAAATCAATACGATTATAATGATGATGAACGTTAGAGAATAACTTAAAAGTTTTCTAATACTTATTATTTTTAACATATATAGTGAAAATTCTTTCTACTTTTCTTTCATTGAAACAATATGTCAATTTTTTTATTACAGATATTTATTATGAACAAAACCATATGCAAAAGGAATGATATTAAAAAAATGATATAAAAGTCATAGTATTGCAATACTATACCATAAATAAAACTTCCAAGCATAGAACCACTGGATAGTGAAAATATAATAAATAAACCATAGGCTGTACCATACAAATGTTCTGGAAATTTTTTATGAAAAAAATAAATATTTCCCGCCATATATCCAGTAAAATGAATTCCATGTAAAACCTGTGTTAATAATATCCATTGATTTGGATAATACATATCGTGTATCATCAAGAAAAAAAAGCGAACTATACCAGTTAGTAAAGAAATTTGAAATAAAAACTTTAATCCGTATGTATGAATTATCTTTTGAGTTAGAGGAAAGAAAGGAATTTCGATGATAAC
>JBEQAN010000078.1:0-6111 GCA_041640315.1 Leptospiraceae bacterium | reverse complement strand
ATTTTACAAAAAGAATTAGAAAGAGCAAAAAGACATAAACATAAATTAACCATCATTTTATTCGATATAGATAACTTTAAACGTATTAATGATGTTATGGGACATTTAACTGGGGATAAAGTATTAAAACTATTTTCCCGAGTGGTACAAGATAACATCAGAATGGAAGACTCTTTTGGAAGGCTTGGGGGAGAAGAATTTTTATTGATATTACCAGAAACTCCTCTTTATAAATCCATTTTTGTTGTAGAACGCATTCGAAATGTATTGGCAGAGGTTTCTGATAACAAAATGTTTTTTACTTTCAGTAGTGGTATTTCCAGTTATCCAGAACATGGAGATAATGAAACTATTTTAATTCATTCTGCGGATAAAGCTCTACTAAAAGCTAAGGTAGAAGGGAAAAATAGAGACTATATATATAGTCCATAAAATCAATATGAACTTGACATTAAGTATACAAAACTTATTTCTGACAATATTATGAAAGTTTTAACCGATAATGAAATTCTTTATAAAATTGACAATAAAACAAAACCAAAGGGTTCTCTCGGAAAACTGGAGGATTTAGCTTTTCAAATCTGCAAAATTCAGAATACCTTATCCCCTGTCCTATCACCAATTGCTTTTATTTTTGCGGGAGATCATGGTATAGCAGAAGAAGGTGTTAGTGCTTATCCACAAGAAGTTACGTATCAAATGGTACTTAATTTTTTAAATGGTGGTGCAGCAATGAATGTTTTTTGTAATCAACATTCTATCCCTTTGTATGTAGTGGATGCTGGTGTAAAAGGAACATTTTATAATCATCCAAGACTTTTAAACTTTAAAATCAACGAAGGAACAAAGAATTTTTCAAAAACCCCAGCAATGAGTGAAGAAGAACTTAATTTATGTAGAGAATCCATACAAAAAATCTTTGATGATTATGTAAATGATAAAAATGTGTTAATCTGTGGAGAAATGGGAATTGCTAATACTACCTCTGCATCTGCTATTTTTTTTGCTTTATCAGATTATCCAATTGAGGAGTGTGTAGGTACAGGTACTGGAATCAATGAAAAACAACTCCAATTAAAAAAAGACCTTATCGTCCAAAGTGTTGAAAAATATCAATTAAAACATAATGATCCCTTCAAAGTTCTTCAATATGTAGGGGGTTATGAAATAGCTATGATGACATTTGCGTATCTTGAAGGTTTTAAAAGAAACATGATTTTACTAATCGACGGTTTTATTGCTAGTTCTGCTTTTTTAGTTGCATATAAAGTTGAACCTAATATCCTTTATAATGCAATCTTCAGTCATGTTTCTTATGAGAAAGGACATAAAAATTTATTAAAACTTTTTGGTAAAGAAGCAATTTTAAATTTAAATCTTCGCTTAGGCGAAGGTACTGGTTCGGCTATTGCCTATCCAATTCTTGAATCAGCAGTAAAATTTCTAAATGAAATGTCAGATTTTGATAGTGCAGGTGTAAGTAGAAATCAACCTTGAATCTCTTACTAATCCGACATACAAAACCACTCATTAAGAGTGGGATTTGTTATGGACAAACCGACCTTCTTTTAAACTATAAGGATTTTCTTATAAAAAGAAAATCCATTCTTCAAAAAATTCAACATTTAAACATTCCTTGGGATGTTATATACTCAAGCCCTTTAATACGATGTGCATATCTTGCTAAATATATTGGTAAAAAACTAAATTTAAAAATATTTTTTAATGATTTATTAAAAGAATTCCATTACGGAAAATGGGAAAACCTTCCCTACGATGAAATTCAATCAGAAATGGAAGAATGGTCAAAAGATTATATCAACACACCAGTACCGGGGGGAGAATCTTTAAAGATGTTTATTGAAAGAACCAACAAAATCTATTGGGATCTAATCAATCTCAATAAGAATGTAATCGTTGTGACACATATTGGAGTCATCAGAAGTTTTTATTTATTGTATCATAATCGTACGATTGATACTTTTTTTGATTTTTCTCTTGATTATGGGGATTTGTTATTATTAAAAATAAATTAATTTCTTTACAAAAAATTTATAATATAATTTATGTATTATTTAAAATGAAAAAATTCATATAAATAAAAATATATTTTTCTTTATAGGAGATATACTGTGGCAACATTAAAAAAAAATAAAACGTCCAATTCAAAATCTAATAAAAAGTATAATTTTATAGACCACTTATACGAAGAGATATTAAATAATATTCATGTTAATGATAAAGGGAAAATAGAATTTAAAAAATCAGATTTAAAACAAATCTTAGAAACAGTTTTTACCCAAGCCTCAAGAGAAGCGGTAAAAGGCAATAAAGTAAAATTCCCTATAATTGGTATCCTCTCTATGAAAGATATTCCAGCAAGAAAGGCGGGAAAACAAAGAAACCCATTTACTGGAGAAATGATAGATGTACCTGCAAGACCAGCAAGTAGAAAACCCAAATGGTCATTTACAAAATCTCTAAAAGAATTCTTTGCAGATAAAAAGAACTGGAAATAATAGTTTAAAATTTTTAAATATACTACTATTTTAGAATGCGAATTCATTTTTTATTCCCATTATTATTAATAATCAATTCACCAATATATGGAAGTTGTATTTTACATTCTTTTTTTGATCCAAAAGATAAGATATGGAAGGATCATTACGAATGTAGTTCAGAGATTTTAGATCAAACGTTTTCCCCAGGATCAATTTTTAAAATCTTTATTGTAAGTGCAGGTTTTTATTTTAATATCTTGCAAGAAAAGGATATTCCTTTTATAAATCAATATATGAAAGAATCGAATAATGAGTATTTTAAAAATTTAGTAAAAAAAATGAATCATTCAAAAATGATCCAATTTTTGAATGTTGAATTAAAAGAATTTTTTTATAATAAATCGATTTCTAAAAATCATTTTAAAGATGATTTTAGTTTTGTGCATGGTGGTTCACTTAAATTTTCTCCGAGAGAAATTCATAATTGGTTTAAATATTTTACTTTCTCTCAAAAAAAATATATTCAACTTGCTTTACAAACCATTAAAAGAAAAGAACAAGACATTACGTATTATGCTAAGAGTGGAACATGGGGGGGCACTGCTTGGTTTTGTGGAATAATTGAATTAGAAAACTTTCATGTAATTTGTGCTTTGAATTTATATACAAAAGATTGGAATAAAGCTAAGATAAAATCCGAAAATGATTTTTTGAATCAATTAAAAGAAATCATAAAATAAGGCATTAAGCCTTATTTTATATTATGATTGATTTAAGAAGGTATGATTTTTTTAATGATATTTAGAGCTCTAAAAGATCGATTCTTCTTTTTTCTATCAAAACCTTCGTATACGTAAAATTCAAATTCATAACCTTCCATAGCATCTTGGTTCATAATTTGACCTGGAATAAATACTTGTTCTTGATTTGCTGTTTCGGCGATATAATATTTTTTTTCTGGATCCACATACTTAATTTTAGCTCTCATGGGTTGAATAATTTCAGACTCTTTTTCTTTCATTACCTTAGGTAAAAAGAAGAGTTCTTTATTTTTCCACCTTCTTCTTTCGAAAGAACGATAAGTATATAAATATAATCCTATAACAATATCATTAATATCGTCTGTTAAACCTTCTACCTCATTTGCTGGAATGGGTATTCTTTTATAATTTGCAGAGTAAAAGAAACCTCTTTCTTTCTTTTGCTGATCTCTTGTCCAGACTCCAATCACAAGTGGGAATTCTTTTGGATTAAATGGATAGATCTTTTCTATTTTTTTTACTAATCCGAAATAATTTTTTTTCTTTAATACTCTAACATCGACTTTTTGACCCTTCTTTAAATTTTCTAATTCTGGAAAATGATTCCAATCTCCTAAATAGATAATACCATTTTCTACAAAAGCAGTCTTTTTCTTTTGAGGATTCACATCTACTACTACACCATGAACTAAATCCAGATGACTATAATCAACTTCTATATTTTTTGCATGCTCTTCATAAAAAGATTGTGGCAATTCCTCTGGTGCATTAGCAACAAAATTTGGATGATTTAACAATGCTTCAAAATCCTCACGCATGGGAAGTTTTCGAATTTCCAACAATTTTTTAATATATTTTATTTCACTGGAGGCTTCTTGATTTTTGTTAAGTTTAAATAAAACTTTCACTAGTTCAATTCTAAACTTAATAGTAAGATAAGGATCCTTAGGAGTTATGATAGCTTTACATAAATAATTTATAGCTTTTGCTGGAGTTTCACTAGAATAAGCTATACCTAAATATCCCCATAAATGCCAATCATTTTTTAAAGCTATCAATTTTTGTAAAATTGGGATTGCTTTATCATTTTGACCAAGTTCAATGTGAATTCTTGCCCTATAATAGGGAAGATTTAGATTATCTGGGAACTTAGATTCGATTTGATCAATAAAATTCAACGTAAATTCAAGCGCTTCCACATCTTTCATATTTAAAGAATGATGAGCCAAAGCACTTGCTATAGACTCCACTAAAGAATTGACTTGGATTCTTCCCTTTCTTTTTCTAATATAATCTTCTGATTTAAAAATTGCTTCTATTGTAAAATTTCTTATGAAATTGTAAATTTGGAATAAAGCAGAATTATCACCCTTTTTATAGAATCTAATTAAAACTTTTAGAATATTCGTATATAAAATATCTGGAGCTGGAATATTCAACCTTAAAAATTCGCGAATTGCAAATTTATTCCATTTATTTAATTTTCGTTGTTTTCTTAAAGAATTTCTTAATTTATCAAATATAATCCACCCCAATGCTTTTTTATTCCATTCATTGTTGGGATCTTTTTCTAAATATTCTCTTGCTACTTTTTCTGCTTCTTTTAATTTTCCTTCTTTTCGTAATTTAAATGCTGGATTTTGATTTGCCATTTTATACCTCTTTCTTTATAAACTTAGAGTATTTCAATTTAGATTATAGTAGAAAAATTTATATATATAATTTATGTAAACAATTTTATAATCTTCTTAACTAAAAATTTACTAAATCAATACTATCTCTTGACATTTTTTTTGTGATTGCGAGAGAGTTTAATTCTCTCGCAATAAAATTTATTAGGTTCTTAGAAAATTTCTTAATACAGTTTGAAGGATTCCTCCATTTTTATAATAATCAATTTCTACTTGGTTATCTAAGCGACATATTACTTTAAATTCCTTATCATCTGCTTTTACAGTAAGTATTTGCCTTGGTTTTATGTTATCATTAAGACCAAGAATGCTATAGACTTCTTTACCAGTAAGTCCTAAACTTTCATGAGATTCACCCTCTAAGAATTGTAAAGGTAATACCCCCATACCCACTAAATTAGAACGGTGAATTCTTTCAAAACTTTGTGCTATTACTGCCTTAATTCCCAATAAATACGTACCTTTAGCAGCCCAGTCTCTGGAAGAACCAGTTCCATATTCTTTTCCCGCTAATACTATTAAAGGAATATGATTTTCTTTATACTTGAGACTTGCATCATAAATAGTCATTACTTCATTTGTTGGAAAATACGTCGTATATCCTCCTTCTGTTCCTGGTGCTAATTGATTTCTTAAACGAATGTTAGCAAATGTTCCTCTTGTCATCACTCTATCATTACCTCTTCTTGCCCCATAAGAATTAAAATCTTCTGGTTTTACACCTCTTGAAATTAAATATTGACCAGCGGGAGAGTTAATAGGTATAGAGCCAGCTGGACTTATGTGATCGGTGGTAATAGAATCCCCTACTTTTACCAAACATCTCGCATTGATTATATCTTTTAATGGTGGTACTTCCATCGACATATCTTTAAAGAATGGAGGTTCTTGAATATAAGTAGAATTCTCATCCCAATTATAAATTTTTCCTGTAACAGATGGGATCTCATTCCACATTTCGTTAATAGTATTAATATTTTTATATTTTTCTTTAAACATTTCGGGTATAATGACTTTAGAAATAATATCATTAATTTCTTGAGTAGTTGGCCAAATATCCTTTAAATAAACATCATTTCCATTTTTATCTTTTCCTATAGGTTCTTTATAGGGATCAAAATTGATTGTTCCCGCTATTGCATAGGCAACTACTAAGGG
>JBEQAN010000077.1:0-6193 GCA_041640315.1 Leptospiraceae bacterium | reverse complement strand
CCACAAGCCCTTATTTACTACAACATGCTTATAATCCCGTAGACTGGTATTTTTGGGGGAGCGAAGCATTCGAAAAAGCAAAAAAAGAAGATAAAATGATTTTTCTTTCTATTGGTTATTCTACCTGCCATTGGTGCCATGTAATGGAAAAAGAATCCTTCGAAAACGAAGAAATAGCAAAACTCTTAAATACCTACTTTGTTCCCATTAAGGTAGACCGCGAAGAACTTCCAGATGTAGATCACCTCTATATGAAAGCAATCCAACTTATGGGAATACAAGGGGGTTGGCCCTTAAATGTATTTCTTACCCCCGATTTAAAACCCATCACTGGTGGAACCTATTTCCCACCAGAACCTAAATGGGGTATGCCATCATTTAAAGAAGTACTTCAAAAAATGATCTATTATTGGTACAATCAAAAAAATGATATACTTGAAATCTCTGAAGAAATTACTAAAAGTTTAAAAGAGAACGAAACTCCCCAAGCTATAATTAGCATAAAAGAAAATCATTTTTTAGCAATCATTGATTATTTTTATCAATATTTTGATAAAGACAAAGGTGGATTTCTTATTAACGGAAGAAATAAATTCCCTCCTTCTCTTAATTTTTTTTTATTAATACAAATTTATAAAAAAACAAAACATCCCAAGATTTTAACCATGATTGAAACCACTCTAAGAAATATGCGATATGGAGGAATTTATGATCAAATTGGTGGTGGGATCTCTCGCTATTCAACTGATCATAACTGGCTAGTTCCACATTTTGAAAAAATGCTATATGATAATGCATTATTTGCTTGGATCAATTTAGAAACTTATAGAATTACAAAAAATTCTTTTTATTTTAATACTACCATAGATATTTTAGAATATCTTTTTCGAGATATGCATCATCCTGAAGGTGGCTTTTACTCTGCAGAGGATGCAGACAGTGAAGGCGAAGAAGGTAAATTTTATCTATGGACAAAAGAAGAATTTACTAACGCATTAAAGAATCATTTAAAGGACGATGAAATAGAATTATTAATCCAACATTGGGGTATTACCGAAAAGGGAAATTTCGAATCTAAGAATATCTTATATGTAAAAAATAAAATCCCAGAAGAATTAATAAAAAAAGCAAGACCCATACTTTTAGAATATAGAAATCAAAGAATTCGTCCTGCAAGAGATGAAAAAATTCTTACCAGTTGGAATGCTCTTATGATTTCTTTACTTTGCCACACCTATTTACTCTGTAAAAACGATTTTTATTTAAAAGAAGCTATTAATACGTTGAATTTTATTTTGAACCATTTAACAACTACTAACGATCTTTCAAAACTAACTGAAAATGGTATATTTTATCGAAGTTATAGTAATTATCAAAAAGATAAGGCACCTTATCTTGGAACACTGACAGATCATGCATCCATGGGATGTGCTTTGATGGATTTATTTAAAGCAACAGGAAACCTTCAATATATAAATTTTGCCCATTCTATTAAAAACTATATCTTAAATGCGTTTTACGAGGATGGTAAACTATACGAAACAAGAGAGAATGATAACTATTTAATCATACGTTCTTCTGATTTTTATGATGGAGTTATACCATCTGGATTATCCTTTACATTCCGTTTATTGGTACATTTATATAAATACGGTATTGATCAAAAGCAGTGCGAAGATATGATTAAAAAAATATTAGATGTATACTATCCAATAGCCATCAATAATCCTTTTTCTTATTCGTATTTTCTCATGTCTGTAATGAAACTATATTATCTAAATCAAGAAATCGTGATTCTTGCTAGAAACGAAGCTATATTACAAAACCTATTATTTTTTATAAGTCAATATATTACAAGTGAATCTATTTTAGCATTTAAAGTTCCTCCTTCCCATGAATCATCATCGATAGAAATTTTCAATTATAAAAATTTACCAGACGATAGAGATTACTCTATCTACATATGCGAAAATTTTACTTGTAAAGCTCCCATAAGTGATATCAATCTTTTAGATCCTACATCGATATATTAAATATAAAATATTTTTGAAATTCTACCACTTTTGGGGATCACAATAATAATGTACTATGATATTACATTTATCGGGGAAAATTGGTATTACTTGGATAATTTTAGCATCATCAAGACATGATTTCCAAAAAGAATAATAGTTTTGTTGTAATCTATCATGCCAGAGCCAAGAAGATTCTTTATATTTTACAGTAACAGCAAGCCATTTACTATCTGCATGTACTTTTGCTAATTTTACACAATGTTTTAACTTTTCTTCGTAAGAATTAAAATTTTCCTGTACATTTCCCTTACCAATAATTTGAATATAATTATCACCATAAAAAAAATCATACTTTGAATTCGAAGGAATAAGATTTTTATGTGTTTGACAATTATGAAAAATCAAAAAAAACAAGAAGAAATGAAGTTTTATTATATAATTTTTATAATTTTTTTTAATGCTTCGATGATCCTTTCTAGTACCCTTCCCGAAAAAATTGCTATATTTCCTTATAGAATTGATTTTCAAATCAAAAATTTTCTTCCCCATTCAGAAACCGAATTACCTCTTCTATTCCAAGATGCTACTATATTTTTAGGAAAATTAATTTTTCAATATGATTTTATGGATTCATATGAAATTTTAAATAACTATCAAGAATATAAAGAAGGATTAGATGACCTTACAGCGAAGATTAGAACAAATCAAATTTGTAACAAAGAACTTTTTGCTTATTTTATTGTAGGGGAAGCTTATTTTTATTCGAAGGATATCGTGCAAATAAAGCAATACCTTTATTCATGTAAAACACAACAGAAACTATATTCTACCATTTCAAATTCTAAATGGGAAGAATTACAAAAAAATTTAAGAAATAATTTAAGTAAACTCATTCCTTTCTTACCAGAAAATTATTTCTATAAAAACTGGATATCGAAAACCCAAAAAGAAAAACAAATATTTGTTCTCATTGATCAATCGGGCTCCATGGAAATTTTATATCCTTCTCTTAAGGAAATCTTAAATCCAGAATCGATGAGTTTATATGGAATTCAACGGAATCAAAATCTAAAACCCATCAAAAATTTGAATGAATTACATGGAGCGGGTGAAATCCAATTGAAAGATCTTTTGTCTTCGCTTTCACAAATCAAAAAAGAATTAATCCCTTTTGAATCGGAATTATGGATTTTGTTTGATTCTTTTTCTAATGTTGAATCTAAATATTTGAAAGAACTAGGACTCCTTTTAAAAGAAATTGCAATCTATGGGGTTGATATTAAAATTTTTCAAACTTATAAAACCAATATTGATAAATGGAAAGAGTTGGAAAACTTTCGAACATTTCAAAATGTAAAAGTCATTCCTATCAAATATGGAAGAACTTGCGGTTACTCAAATGGATTTAGAAGATTCTTTGTAAGAGAGGGTAGTCAAATCTATTTATGTAAAGAAGAACTAGAAAATGAGTATGTAAAGGGCATCTTAGATCTTAAAGAATGTCAAATTTTTGAGATTTATTATTATACGCTACAAGAATTGGATCTTGATTTTATCTGTACATCTTTTGAAAGAAAAAATAAAATTCAATTGGTTTATGCAAGTCCCGTTGTGACAAATTTATCCACAGTGATTAGAAAATCACAAAAGAATGAGTCTAATGAAATTACATATAAAGTGTTATTAAAAGATGAAGCTTCAACCTTTTGGTTGAGACTTACGGAAAAACATATTTTAAATCAAATCATGGATTACAAAATAAAAAATGAAGGCTTTTACATTGGGATATCGTTTTATAAAAGTTTTAATACGCTTCAAAACATTACTAATAAAATTTTATTTTTATCTCAGAAAGATGTACCAAAATTATTTATAAACAATTTTGAAACAATCAAAAATCAAAACTCCATAGACCCAGAAGATATTCATATCTTTTGGGTTAAAGTGCTTGATATTCGTTATGAGTAATAAAAAAAAAATAGAAACCAAAAATAAAGTTAAAAAAGATACAAAAGAAATTGAAGTTCTTCATAATGAAATTGTAAAATTAGAAAATGAAACCTTACCAGTTTTAGCAGCTGGTTTAGCACATGAGGTAAAAAATCCGCTTGCTGCAATTCATTTACATTTACAACTAATGGAAAATCAAATCTTTTTAATAGAGAATAAAGACCTAAGAGATAATTTATTAAAACGAATTCATATAATAAAAAGAGAAATAATTAATTTAAATAAACTACTACAAGAATTTATTAAAGTTATACGTTCAGAAAAACGAACCTTTCGGTTGGAAGAATTGAATGAACTTATTCCTTCTATTATTTCTTTGTTAAAACCTCAAGCTGATAAAATTAACGCAACTATATATTTTTACCCCGGCAAATTACCCTCTTCATTTGAAATTGATCCACTTTTTATTAGACAAATATTGATTAATTTAATTATTAATTCAATTCAAGCTTTCTATACAGATCCAGAAGTCGAGAAAAAGCGAAAAATCGAGATCTCTACAGGTATAGAAAATGATATTCCCTATTTAAGAATTTCCGATAATGGTCCTGGGATACCTAAAGAAATCCAACATAGAATTTTTGAACCATTCTTTACAACAAAACAAGAAGGAAGTGGTTTAGGATTAGCCTTAGTAAAAAAAATGGTAGAAGAAATGAATGCAACAATTGAATTTTTCTCAAAGGAAAAAGAAGGTACAATTTTTACTATTTATTTTTATCCAACAAAAACAAAACATATATCGAAAGATTAAAAGAAGATTAGAATATGAAGTTTAAAAATCAAATCATATTATTTATTGAAGATAACGAGGCATTTAGAACAGGTATCACAGAATTCTTACAATCCAATAATTTTAAAGTTATAGAGGCAACCAGTATAAAAGAAGCATTAAAGAAATTCAAACAAAGTAATGTCGATTTAATCTTAAGCGACTTAAAATTGCCAGATGGAAATGGTATAGAACTTTTAAGGCAAATCAAACAAATCGATTCTAAGATACCTTTTATTTTCTTAACTGGGGATCCCAATGTAGAAAGTGCAGTAGTTGCATTAAAAGAAGGTGCATGGGATTATCTAACAAAACCTGTAGATTTAGAGCATTTACTCCATAAAATCACCTCTTGTTTAGAAAATAAATTGTTATATATAGAAAATCAAGAACTGAAAAAAAAATTGTCAGATGTTGCTTACGAAGATAAAATCATTGGGAACTCCCCTACCATTCGTAAAATAATAGAAAAAGCAAGACAAATTGCACCTACAGATATTACTGTCCTTATAGAAGGAGAATCTGGGACGGGAAAAGAAATTTTAGCTGATTTTATACAAAAAAATTCTCTTAGAAAAGATAAGCCCTATTTAAAAATCAATTGTGGAGCATTTGTAAAATCGTTATTGGAATCAGAACTATTTGGTGTTGTAAAAGGGGCATACACTGGAGCAGATAAAGATCGCCCCGGAATATTTGAGGTATCCAATCATGGTACCATCTTTTTAGATGAAATTGGAGAATTGGATTTAGAAAGTCAGGTTCGATTACTAAGAGTCATTGAAGAAAAAATTGTTATGAGAGTAGGATCCACTAAACCCATTCAAGTTGATGTTAGAATCATATCAGCAACCAATAAAAATCTGTTAGAAGAAGTAGAAAAAGGCAATTTCAGAGAAGATCTCTATTATAGATTAGCTGTTGCAAAGTTAAGTCTACCACCCTTAAGAGAACGAAAAGAAGATATTATATTTTTATTTAATCATTTTATTGTGGAATTCAACGAAAAATATGGAAAAAGTATTACCAAAATTTCACCAGAGGCTTTAAAGGTTTTACAAAATTATGATTGGCCAGGGAATATTCGACAATTCAAAAATGTATTAGAATCCATGGTAATTTTAGCAAAAGATGATACACTAACCTTAGAAGATGTACCAGAGGAAATAAGAAAGGGAGGATCTCCTACCATAAAAAAAAGACTCGTAGATACCATTATACCCGGCATCACCATAGAAGAATACGAAAAAGCAATCATAGAAAAAAACCTAGAATTTACTAATGGAAATAGAGAAAAAGCGGCAGAGTTATTAGGAATCTCAGCTAGAACCCTATATAGAAAATTAAATGAGTATAACTTAAAATGAAAATACAAAAAGGAACGGGATTGATTTTA
>JBEQAN010000076.1:0-6203 GCA_041640315.1 Leptospiraceae bacterium | reverse complement strand
ATGGACTCTGGACTATATCTAGCTTGCATAAAAGAACGAAGAAGAAGAAGATTAAAGATCCTTGCTTCTTTTTTACCTTTTTCTTGAACTTGTTTAATCGCTTTTTGAATCAAAAAAGGATTCGATGATTCAAGTTGATTTTTAACATTATAAATTTTAAAAAAAGAATTCAATAACTCTAATTTCTCTATATCTATAGGCTCATGAATTCTATAAAGAGTAGGAATATTCTTTTTATACAAAAATTCAGCAACAGCAATATTCGCAGAAAGCATACATTCTTCAATTAACATACTACTTCGAAGTCTTTCTCTTAATTTGATACCAATTACTTTATCTCGATCTCCAAAAATAAATTTAGGCTCTGGTATATCTAAATCGATTCTACCAGCCTTAAGACGTTCTTTTCTTTGAATTTGGGCAAGATGCCATAAGATGGGCAAAATTGGATCGACATCTGTGTCAATTAATTCTTCCGCCTTTTCGTAAGTATATCGTTGATTGACTCTTATAATAGAACGATAAAATTTTGATCTTAAGATTTTTCCATTTTTGGCATTGATTTCCATTTCTACAGTTACAGTTAAGCGATTCTTACCTGCTATTAAAGAACATAAATTTTCTGAAAGTGCTGGTGGTAGCATGGGAATGACTCGATTTGCTAAATAGTAAGAGGTTCCTCGATTTTGGGCTTCTAAATCTAAAGGGGAATCCTTAGTTACGTAAAACGAAACATCTGCTATATGTACATATAATTTATAACGATGTGGAGAAATTTTCTCTAAGCTAATTGCATCATCAAAATCTTTTGCATCTTCTCCATCAATAGTAATTGTATATAAATCTCTTAAATCGACTCTCTTTTTCCAATCTGGTATAGTTTCAGGTTTTTCTGGATCATAGTCTGGAAAGTGATAATCGGGATAATAAGGATTTAAATTATACTTGATTAAAATGCGATCAAAATCCAAATCAAATTCTGTTTCATCCTCAAAACGAATGAACTTTGCATCATAAAAATGAGAGCCCTTAAAAGGGAATAAACCACCGGTTAATTTTACAATGATATTTTGATGGATTTTAATTCTTTCTCTTGTATCTTTTGATAGTCCAGACAAATTTACTGCAACAGAGAGTTTTCCCGGAACATCTAATAAAGTTCCTATAGCAATAGTTTTGATAATTTCTTTTATATTCATTCTAAAAAATTCACGATTTCTTTTAATGATATTTATGATTTCCCCTTCATATCGATCTTTTTTTTTATCCACTAATCGAACTTGAACAATATCTCCTAATAAAGCTTTTTTACTGCGGTTTGGTGGGATAAATATATCTTTCGAAAATTCTCCGGGAAAAAGAAGATATCTTGGTGCTGCAAAAACAATTCCCGTTGGACTAAAAGATACCCTGCAGTCTACTAAAAAAGGGGTTTTGATTTTATAATGTTTTTTTTCTTTTTCGATTAAACATAAATTCATTAGTTCTGATAAGATGATTTCTGGCTCTAAATACTCTTTGTACTGTTGTTTTTGATTTTTATCTATAATTTTATTTATAAATTTTTTTAATTCTTTTTCAGAGACATTTTTACCTTGATGTTTCTCGAAAAATTTCAATAATTCTTTTACTTTCATTTTTGCTTCAGTCCTTCAGGGAATTTTTCATGAGCAGGGTCAGTTCTAATATAAATTGGTAAAATTTCAGAATAATGTGTTTTAAAAAATAGATGAGACACTTCGTGGAAAATGGGATCAAAGAGTAACTCTAACCAACCTGCCGTGTCAATCTTTTCTATTGGTTTGATTTTATGTAGATAATCCCTTAAATGACTTTTTTGTAATATGAGATTAAAATGATCTAAATACAAATCATCATGCCTTAAAATCATTTCTAAATGCTCGATATGAGAATCTAAAATAGGATTTTTTAAAAAATTCTTATCAAATAATTTCATAAAATACTTATTTTGTTTTGCATCAAATCCTATATAAAATTGTTCTAGTTTAGATTGCTTAAAAATAGAATAAGCATATAAACTTAAACTATCAATACCAATTACGGGTATTTTTAATAACTGAGAGATTGTTCTTGCAGAGGATACCGCAATTCTTACACCAGTAAAAGAACCAGGTCCAAGTCCTACAAGCACAAGATCTGGATATGAATATTCATGAAAAATATATTTCATATATCCACTTAGTTTTTGAAAACTATTTCGATATCCCATTTCTTCTATTTTGTAGGATCGTCGAATGTGGTATTCGAGAGACTGTTTTCTGATTAATTCTAATTCAAAAAAAGAACATAAAATCCACAAACTACTGGTATCAATCATTAAAATGGAACTCTTTTCTTTTTGTGTAATAAATTCTTGCCAAGTATTAACTATATTCATGTTTCAATATCTTAAATATTTTTATCATTCTATGTGTAAATTGATTTCCCAAATAATCCAGTTGAATTATGAACATAGGAAGAGAACTTTCTATGTAGTTCGCTTTCTTCCACCATTCAATGGCATGAATAGTAAATTTATGATTATAAACATCAAACCATAATTCTCTTAATTCCATTTCCTCTAATTCTATTTCAGTGATTCTATATAAGTCATAATGAATTAAGACATTCGTTTCCGTTTCATACAGATTGTAAATATTAAACGAAGGGCTATTAATAATACTATGAATATTCATTAGTTTCCCTAAGATTTGGGTAGTGGTGGTTTTACCAGTGCCTAAATTACCTTCTAAGAGTAATACCGCACCTTTTAGATTTAAAAGATATTGAAAATAAAAATTTTTTAAAATCTTTTCTGTTTCAGCTATATTTTTACTATGAAGATGAATGATTTCTTGAATATTCTCGTACATAAAAAAATTGATTATAGAGAAAAAATGATTTAAAATCTATCAAGAAATATTTTTTGTGAATATAGGTTTCTCATATTTAAAAAAATAATATGAGTTTCAAATATTCAAGCAAAAAAATTTTGTTTCAGCGTCTTAATTATTATAGCAATATATTTATGATTTGGAGGAATATATGAAATACAAAACAGTGATCTTACTTTTAATTACCATATTTTTCTATCAAAAACATTTAATGGCTCAAATTTATTGTCAAGGTGATGGTTGTTCTTACTTACCCATAAATGATAAACAACTCAATAATATTTTTTATGCACTTCAAACTAACTATTTCAATGAAGTATTAGAAGATATGTCCACCGCCAATGCCTTTTCTTTAATCAATACTGTACCAGCTAGTATGGTAAACCTAAATGAAGTAACCATTGGGGTTTCCGCTTCCATCGCACAGACTCAAATACGAAAAATTGATGTGTTTGTTCCAGACTACGGAACTATAGAAGATGCTCCAAGCGCTGGTGTTGCCTTAATACCTAATTTCTTTATTGGTACTAATATAGGATATTTATTTTCTAATAAACCGAGACAAAGCTACTTACCATGGTATTCTCCCCATAGATTTGATATAATAATTTCGTATCTAAATTCTGGAATCAATAACGAAGAAGTAGGAAAAACTAAAAAAAATGAAAGCTGGGAAGTAAAAAGTAAAAGTTATGGTATAGATCTTCGATATCACTTAGCACAAGGAGATAAAGAAATTTCATATCTTTTTGGTTTCTCTGGTATTTCGTTAGGAATTTCTTATCATAGAGTAAATCAAATTCTAAATTACGTACAAAAAGATTATAAATTTACCTTTAATGCTACTTATAATACAGATTTAATCTGGAAAGGTGATAATACCTTTGAATACAATAATAAAATGGATGTTTATTCTGTGGATCTTCGAACTGGAATTCAATTATTATATTTCTTTCGATTTTCTCTCGGTGCAGGTCACTCTTGGTTAAAAGGAACTTCGAATTTACAATTAAACCGATTTGGTCCTATTACTGTTTCTAGTGATTATTTGACCTTACTGGGATTGAATCCACCTAATGCTTACTTAGGGATACTTTTACAAGGTAGTGGTTCGCCAAAACATAAAAATATTACATATATTTCTACTGGTTTAGAATTCAATCTTCCTGTATTTAAAATTTTTGTAGAATTAAAAGGAAATACAGAAATTTATAGTGGTTCAGTTGGTGTAAGAATGGCTTTATAAAATTAATCAGATAAAAATTATCTCAATTGAATCTATGATTGTTTCTCTCTATGTCTTTATTAGACTTATTTTATAAACTTTTGAACACATATCAAAGACAATATTGGTGGCCGGTTTATTCTAATCACCCAAGAGAAGAAATCATCATTGGAGCCATCCTTACACAAAATACCTCTTGGAATAACGTGGAAAAAGCCATTAAAAACCTTATAAGAGTAAATTGTTTGGATTTTAATTGTATTTTAAATACACCTCAAGAAATCTTTCAAGAATATATAAAACCAGCGGGTTTTTATAAACAAAAAACCCAAACAATTTATCTTACCGCTCAGTTCTTTCAAAATCACAATGGAAAGATTATTACAAGAAAAGATTTATTAAACATAAAAGGGATTGGAAAAGAAACAGCAGACTCCATCTTACTTTATGCTTTCAATCAACCTTATTTTATTATAGATGCCTACACAAAACGACTATTATTTCGCCTCGGATATGTTCAAGAGTCAATCAGTTATGATGATTTACAAACCTATATTACAACACATATCCCACAAGAGATTGAAATTTATAAGGAATTTCATGCCTTAATTGTTGTACATTGTAAAACAATTTGTAAAAAAAAGCCTCTATGTAATCAATGCAATTTCAACAAAGCTTGTAATTTTATTAAAAAATAATACTTTTAGGTGAAAAATTCCACGGATTTTTTGCAACCAACTTTTCTTTTTTGCTACTAAACTTACATATGAAAACAATTCAATATTATATAAAGGTCATCAATTGGCCAACAACACTCTATTTAATTTTAAGTCCAATTGTAGCTGTCGTTACTTTATATTATTTTAGCATTCACAATTTATTTCGATGGGAAACAATAGCATTAGCTATTTTTATGTGGTTTGCTTCTGGTATGGCAATTACAGTGGGTTATCATCGATATTTTTCTCATCGTAGCTACAAAACCAAAAAATGGCTGGAATATTTATATATTATTTTCGGTACCTCAGCCTTAGAAATGTCTGTCATAGAATGGGCTTTTGATCATAGGAATCATCATAGATATACGGATAGCGATAAAGACCCTTATTCTATCAAAAAAGGTTTTTGGTATGCTCACTTTTTTTGGCTCCTTACTAAAAGAGGGGTAGAAGAAGGAAAACCCGAAGTAGATTTAAAAAAAGTAGCAGATTTATGGAAAGATCCTTTTATAAGATTTCAACATAAATACTATATGCCATTTGCTATCTTTATGGGATTTATATTTCCCGGTATTATTGCATCCCTCTGGGGCGATTTCTGGGGTGGAGTTTTAATTGCTGGATTAGTTCGCTCCGTCATTGTTCACCATGGAACATTTTCTATTAATTCTGTTTGTCATGCTATAGGAAAAAGACCTTATTCCTTAGAAGAGAGCGCAAGAGATAGCTGGATTTCTGCATTACTTACTTATGGCGAAGGATATCATAATTTTCATCATAAATTTCCTGGAGACTATAGAAATGCAATCTTACCTTGGCAATATGATCCTAGTAAATGGTTTATTTGGACCCTATCTAAACTTGGTTTAGCTTGGGATTTACATAGAACACCAGAAGAACGAATTTTACAAGCAAAAGCTGAGGTATTAGAACAAAAAATTAAACAAAATCAACTTTCGATCCAAGATAAAGCCATTATCAAAGCAAAAGAACAGTTTGAACAACTTTTAAATCAAATCAATGAATTAAAAAAACAATATCAAAACTCTTATGATGATGTAAAAGATATACTTTCTAAAAATCTACAAGAGCTTCGAGAATCCTATGAACACTATGAAAAAATCATCCATCAATACACAAAAACTCATAATTTGAAATTTGAATATTAAGAAAATCTGGCATAAGCCAGATTTTTTTATCTTTAAAAAATATAATGATCATTTCTTTATTTTGAAAAATTTGTCATTTATGTTATGTCCTTTTTGTAAAAAAGAAACAAAATTTTTATATACTATTTCTCGATTTGAACCCCCTCTTACTATTTTCCAATGCCCTGAGTGCAAATTACAAATGCAACATCAAACT
>JBEQAN010000075.1:0-6263 GCA_041640315.1 Leptospiraceae bacterium | reverse complement strand
ATGATGGAGGCATCTCGACTATCCATTGAAAGGGATTTAAATGCAGCAAAAGATTTATTGATTCGAGCTCAAAAACGAATTGAAGATAATTTAGAATTGGAACCAAAATTGTTATCTCGTCTTATAGAACGTATCAAAGATATGCAAAAAAATCTTGATGATAATTTATTAATAGCAAGTAAAAAAATGATGGCAAGTGCAATGGATTTTACTGACTCTTTTTCATTTCGAGAAAAAAGTTTCGAAAAACCACCGCATGATAAAATCTTTGAACTTCATTTAGAAGGTCAGCTTGATTTGTACAAATGTCCCGAACTCAAATCAAAAGTAAAAAATGCCATAGAAGATGGTTATCGATATTTTATTGTTGATATGACAGATTTATCTTATATCGATTCTTCGGGAATTGGAACTTTGATTCAAATCTCTAACTGGCTTAAAAATAGAAATGGAATGATTGTATTTACGAATATTCAAGGTAACGTAGAAAAAATTTTTGAATTAACAAAATTAAATGAATTTTTTATGATTAAAGATAGTTTAGCTTCTGGGAGGATGATGCTACAAGAATTTATTGAACAAAAAAATAGCTAAAAGTTGTCTTATATCTATAGAATGAAGAAGATAATCCTAATATTTTTTTTAAGTATACCCTATGGTTTATTTTCACAAGTTTATAGACCTCCCAATTATGGAATGGGAGCTGGATTAGAGGGCAATCATTTTTCAATAGATACTGGAATAAAATCCATAGAAGGTGATTATTATTTAACTTTAAATCCAATTATAGAGATACCTTTATTTCGTTTAAGATTGGGTGTTCAAATTCCCTTAGAGATTTTAGTATACGATAAAGAACCAAAAATTGCCCAAAAGACTCCTTCTCTAAGACCTGGCACATTTGATGATCAAGATGACTATTTTAAAATAATTCGCTATATTTCCTATGGAACCCATCTTTATTTCGATCCTGATGACGTTTTTAATTGGTCTCTATTTTATGGCATGATGACGGATGGTTATATAGGTCATAGAACGATTATAAATCGATATGTTAGTAGCTATAATCCCTCTGTTTGGAGTCCCGGACTTATGTTTGATATAAATAATAACTGGGGCGGAGTTGAATATTTTACAAATAATGTCTTAAGAAAAGAAGTAAGAGGATACAGGGTTTATGTAAGACCAGTGGGGATTTTTACTTCTATTTGGAATGTAGCAAGTAATGATTCTATAACAAAAAAACAAATCGCCCATTCCATTCGAGAAAATAAAGATCCGAATTATAACAAAAATTATTTGTTTCAAACCACAGTTCCTAACCCTGGGAAAGGTGGAAGTTTAAGACAGCATTTACTAAAACCATTAAAAGAAGAATTACAAGAAGAAACTATTGAATTTAGAGAAGTATATGATCCAGGTACTGGGGAAATAAAGATTGTACCTTTCCCCAAAGAAGAATTAACGATACCTAATGTCATAGAGAATACGCAAAATAATTCACAATTAGAAAAAAAAGATCAACAAGAATTACCCTTATCTTCAGATTCAGAAAGTGATACTTCCTTAAAGCCTTTAAGACATGGTTTCTGGAATCGATGGGCAATTGGTTATACAGTAGTAACAGATTATGGAGCACCATTAAGCTTAGAATTAGATGGTTCTTCGAATTTAGTAATTGATCCCAAAACTCAACTTCCAAGAGCTGATCAATCTGAAAATTTAACTGTAACTGGTGTAGACATGGAATTTCGATTATCTCCTTTTAGATGGTTAGATATGACTCCATATATTGATTTAAATAAATTTAAAAATATAGATAAAAGTAGAGGAACCCATATAGGTATTAATTTGGAAATGAAATTAACAAATCTTATCAAATGGAGTATAAGACCAGAATATAGAGAAGTTACATCAAATTATATCCCAGAGTATTTTGATTCTGCTTATGCAATAGAAAGAACACAATACATACAAACAAGCGAGAATAACTATACACCCAAGTTAGCATATTTAAAATCTCTCCCAACTGATGGAGCTATCACTAAAGGTTATTTTTTAAATTCTTTATTAGAATTTACATCTTTTTTAGTTTTGGAGCTTTCTTATGAGGACTATGAAGGTCCTAATAATTCCAAAGTATTTTTAGGTTTTTATGTTCCTAATATTGGAGGTTTTTTTCTTAATGGGTACTATTATAAAAAAGACTTTAATAAATTTAGCGAAGCTTTTATTACAAAAAGCGAAAATGCTTTACTTGCAGCAGAAGCTGGTATATCTTTTTATGGTGGTTTTTATATAAAATATACTTTAAAAAGGACATGGACATTAAATGAAGAGACGGGAGAATATGGTCCAAATGACGAAAAATCAATAAGCTTTGGATTTGGTAGTTCTTTTTAATTAATATATGAATTCTTGATATTAAAATACCTTTTATATCCTAATAATTTATCATGATATGCTTAAGAATTTGGTTTTCTTGTTCGTTAAAAGTGGAATGCCAACTTATTCCTCTTGGTGTAGAAAGCAAAGAACGACCCAAAACTTTTTTTTGAAAGTATGTTCCTACAGCGTCGCATTTTATAATATTAAACTGCATCTCTTTTGCTAATTTTTCATAAAATTTATGTTCTTCTATAAAATCTTTAAGATTTTCCTCTTCGTTAGCATACTCATTATAATTTAAATTGACGATAAAGATCAAATTTACATTCTGTTGTTTTAATTCTTCATAAAATTGTATTTGTTTTGCATCGTTCCCTATCAAAACAGCAAATCGGGTGTGATTTAAAATAAAAATGCCATAATCATTACCAGGTTTTATATAATTTTTTTCTTCTTCTGATAAAATTCTTTTGTAATACCAATCTATTACATCACCATTATAAATGATGGGACTAGCATTATATAGTGTATTTTCTTTTTCAATTAAAATACTTCCCCCGATTATTATGCCTTTATAGGTTTGATTTAATTTTAATAACCAATCGAGGGCATTTTTTCCTGCATATTTTAAATCCAAAAAATTTTTTATGTTATTATCTGCATAAAAAAATTCTGGGAGGACAAGAATATCTGACTTAATAGAAACAATTTTTTTTAATACACTAATATTTAGTCCCTCATTAAGATTTTTTTGAAAAATACTTACTTTTATTAATGACATATAAAAGATAAATCGATGAACTGTAATTGTGAGTCAATACATTTATGATTTAAGCCATAAGAAAAGTATTCATGGTTTTATATTAAATATTTTAAGTGCTTTTTTATTTTATTTTGCTACTGTAATGGTTTACAAAGGACTAAGAATAAACGAAAATTCGGATGCTTTTTTATATGCTTTTTATAGATATTATATGGGAAGTATCTTTTTTTTATTTGTTATTATCAAGAAAGACATTAAAATTTCCTATCATATCCCTAAGCCCGTTATTGCAAGGGGAGTTTTTAATAGTATTGCAGTTTTATTGTTTTATTTTGCAATTCAATTTGGGGAAACTGGTAGAGCTAATGTATTAAATATGACTTATCCCGCCTTTGTTGCAATTTTATCAGGACCTATTTTAAAAGAATATCCAAATTTTACAACAATTATTAGTTTAATCTTATGTTTATTAGGTATTGGATTATACTTTTATGAACCATTACTACATTTAACGCAACATATACTGTTTTCTGATTTTTTAGGTTTATTATCAGGGATTACTGCTTCTTTGGCTATAGTTGCTTTAAGAGGTTCTGCACGAGAAGTTCAATCTGAAATCATCTTGTTTTGGATGTTTTTTATTGGAACTATTTTAACTCTTCCTTTTTGTTATAAAAATTTATTTTTACTTGATAAATTAGATTTATTTTATCTACTGACATCAGGGATCATGGGAGTATTAGGACAGTGGCTTTTAACTATATCATACCAATATTTAGATGCAACAACAGGAAGTATTATCTCTGGATTGAGAATCCCCATAGCCTTATTCTATGGAGTGATGTTTCTAAATGAGTCGTTTTCTTATCTATCCTGGATAGGAGGATTGTTAATTTTTTCTAGTAATATTGTATTAGCTTATAAAAAATGAATTCATCCACATTAAAAAACGAAATTATACTCTTAGGCCAAAAAGGTTTATTTGGTTGTATAAAAGAATTTTATTTTTGGTATAAATTTATATATAATAAACAAGATTTAAATTCAAAAGAATTTTATAAGACATTTTATTCGTTAATTCGAGAAAAAATATTTATAAAAAATCCAGAATTTAAAAATGAATATCTTTATAATTTACCATTAAAATTTTCAAATTATGTAGAATTTATAGGCCCTTCTTCTTTGAAAAATTCTCCTATCCAGTTTGTACGATCTCAGTTGTTATCATTTTTAAAGTTTCATGAAGTAGAAGAAGAATTAATTTATGATATTATCATTGGTGTTGTAGAAGCCACAGAAAATGCGGTAAAGTATTCCTCTGATGATAAAATTTTTGTTAAATATTTTATTGAAAAGAATACATTTTATATTGAAATCCAAAACAAGTATAAAATTCCAGAAATACGGGATGACATTGCGAAAGGAAAATATAATAGTTCCATTACTTTAATGAGAGGGATGCTTGTAATGTCGAAGCTTTTTGATGAAATGAATATTGATTTAATCGAAGAACGTAGTATTGCGATTTTTCAAGCAACTAAGAAATTAGTAAAAATATTAAATGAAAAAATTTAAACTTGTTTCCTCTTATAAACCAGCTGGGGATCAACCAAAAGCAATCGCAGAGTTAGCAGAAGCAGCTTTATCGGGGAAAAATCAACTATGTTTAGTAGGGGTGACTGGCTCTGGAAAAACTTTTACGATGGCTGGTTTTATCGAAAAAATTCAAAAGCCCATTTTAGTTTTAACCCATAATAAAACCTTAGCGGCTCAATTATATAAAGAATTCAAAGAATTTTTTCCCGAAAATGCAGTGGAATACTTTGTTTCTTATTATGATTATTATCAACCAGAAGCCTATGTCCCTGCTTCCGATTTGTATATTGAAAAAGATGCAAGTATTAACGAAGAAATTGATCGTTTAAGATTAAGAGCAACATCTGCCTTATTAGAGCGAAGAGATGTGATTATCGTTGCATCAGTCTCTGCGATTTATGGATTGGGTTCACCAGAGGATTATAAGGATAGTATAATTTTATTAGATAGAGGTTTAACCATAGAAAGGGATGAAGTTTTAAAACAGCTCGTTCATATACAGTATACTCGAAATGATATTAATTTTACGCGAGGAACATTCCGAGTAAGGGGTGATATTGTAGAAATATTTCCTGCTTATAGACAAGAAGCTGTTCGCGTTGAGTGGTTTGGTGATGAAATAGAATCCATAAGTTTGATCGATCCACTTACGGGTAAAATCTTAGAAAAATTGAATCGAATTATTATCTATCCAGCGAAACATTTTATTACTACACCACCAAGACTAAAAGAAGCCGTTAGAGAGATAGAAAAAGAATTAAAGGAAAGAATAGAATATTTTAAAAAAAATGGTAAACTATTAGAAGCAGAGCGAATTGAAATGCGAACTAAATATGATATTGAAATGCTACTTGAATTAGGATATTGTAATGGAATTGAAAATTATTCAAGACATCTATCGGGAAGAAAACCCGGCGAACCACCAGCTACTTTATTGAGTTATTTCCCAGATGATTTTTGGGTTATCATTGATGAAAGTCATGTAACTATACCACAAATCAGAGGTATGTATAATGGGGATCGGGCAAGAAAACAAACTTTAGTAGATTTTGGATTTCGCCTTCCTTCTGCCTTAGATAATAGACCATTAAATTTTCAAGAATTCGAAGAAAAAGCTAAGAATATTTTATATGTTTCTGCAACCCCATCAGAGTATGAATTAAAACGAGCACAAGTTGTAGTAGAACAACTTGTGCGCCCAACAGGCTTACTTGATCCAATTGTAGAAGTAAGACCTACCCAGAATCAAATCGAAGATTTGATTCTTGAAATTAAAAAAAGAATAAAACAAAAACAAAGAACCTTAGTCACAACCCTTACCATAAAAATGGCTGAAGATTTAACGGATTATTTGCGAGAACTTGATATTTCCGTTGCTTATTTGCATTCAGAAATTGATACAATAGAAAGGGTTGAAATTATAAGGGATCTTCGAAAAGGAATTTATGATGTTCTTGTGGGAGTAAATTTACTTCGCGAAGGATTGGATATACCAGAGGTTTCTCTTGTTGCTATA
>JBEQAN010000074.1:0-6338 GCA_041640315.1 Leptospiraceae bacterium | reverse complement strand
AATCATCCTTATAATATTTTAATCAAATGGGAAAGAAATGATGGAGGATTTTTTGAGCTTGAAAGTATAAGTTATGCAAAATATTGGGAATTAAATCGTATAGGAGATACATTGCCATAAAATGTTCACTGGAATTATAGAAGAAACAGGAATTATAAAGGATAAAATCAAAAAGCAAAGTAATATATCCTTTATAATAGAGTCTAATATTGTAAAAAATTTAAAAGTAGGCGATAGTATTAGTCATAATGGTGTATGTTTAACTATAGAAGAAGTTATAGAAGACTCTCTTTATCAAGTCACAGCAATTCGAGAGACATTATCAAAGACGAATCTTGGAATTTTGAATATTGGCGATGAGGTGAATTTAGAAACATCCCTAAAAGCTAATGGAAAAATTGATGGACATTTCGTACAAGGACATATTGATTGTGTGGGTATTGTTGATGAAGTTCTATCTAAAGACGGAAGTTTTGAATATAAAATTCTTTATCCAGAAATATTTAAAAAACTTATTATACCCCGTGGGAGTATAGCTCTCGATGGTATTAGTTTAACCATTTCAAATTTATATGATGAAAAAATCAGCTTAGAAGAACTTAAGTATGTTAATCAAGAAAATGGAATTTATTTATTTCCCAATTATTCGATTTTATTTGTAAATATTATTCCCCATACCTATAAAATAACGAATGTAAAAAAATGGAAAAAAGGAAGTTTGATAAATATAGAATTTGATATCCTGGGAAAATATATCTATAGAGCTTTATCTTTAGAGAAATAATTAAAATAGAAAATTACTAAATACTTTGTCTTTTCTCAAATCAAACACCAGAGTTTATGAATTCAAAATGAAATTTTCTTAAAAACCCATCATTTTTTTTATAAAAAATCCAAAACTCTAAGATTTTAACTTAGTGTATGGAAGATTTGGTGGAATTCCAAACTCTTGCGGTAAAAAGAGTATGTATTTTTTTAACTCCATTACATTATATCTATTTAAGGGAACTCTCAATAAGGAAATTTAATAAAGATATATCTCAAACTCTTTTATATTTAATATCTAAAAACTTAAAATATTTGTATAAAATTAAACAAACACATCTAAAAAAAACAATGACAATAACCTATCAGCCAAAAACAAAAGAATATCAAAGATATGGAATCTATATAGATCCAACTCTTTGGGCAAAATTTAATCATTTAAGAATCTATCTCGGGTATTCTATGAGTTTCATTATCAGAATTCTCATAGATTGGGAAATGCAAGAGGATACTCAAAATTACAGAAATTCTTTAATAGTTTTTAAACCCAACCTTACTGATGATGAATATTTACAACTTCCCTCTTCCCCCTTACATAATTATGATTGGTGGTGTAAGGTAGATTTGAAGGATCAAAGGGTTTTTATGAAATTTATTGATTCTTTTTATTAAGGTGTTCTTTAGGTATTTTTTTCCATTTAAAAAAGTTTAAAAAGTTATCAAAATTTAATTTTTAGTATTCAATACTTTTGATTGGTTTGTACATATAATATTTCTTTTTTGGGAGGACATGAAATTTGGATTTTGTTAGTTTTATAATTATGTCTATTTTTTCTATGGTTGCTCTATAACCTTCTGCGATTGATATTTGATGTTTATGATAATCAAGAAATTCCACTTCTTCGAGGTCTGGTTCTATAACAACATCTGGTTTTGATAACATTTTATTATCAGTTTTTATTCTATGTTGCATAATCTCAATGCTTCTTAAAAAGATTTCGCGCATAGAATCGGGAATAATTGTTTTTGGTCGTGCATTTAAATCAACTGCTATAACAATATCTGCACCTAATTTTCTAGCAAGATCAATAGGGACTGGATTTAAAATTCCTCCATCTACGAATTTGTAGTTTTGATATTCAAAAGGAGAGAAAAAACCTGGAACGGCGATAGTTGATCGAATTGCTGGCATTAATTCTCCTTCGATAATATGAATTTCTTGCATGGTTACTAAGTCGACAGCAACAACACCAAAAGGTTTTTTTAATTCATTAAAATTTCTTACTGGTAGATAAGTCTCTAAGAATTTTTTCCACCAACGTTTTCCCGTGATTATACCTCCAGACCCTAAACCAAAATCTAAATGAGCTATGGTATCTCTAATGCTTCGAAAATTTTTGAGTGCTTCTTCTAAAATAGGAATGGCATCTGCAGCATAGAAAGCGCCCACAACACCCCCAGCAGATGTACCAGTAATAATATCTGCCTCAATATTATGCTCTTGTAAAGCCTTTATGACTCCAATGTGTGCCCAGCCCCTCGCAGAGCCGGCACCAAGAGCAAGTCCAATCTTAGGCTTTCCAATCGAAATATTCCCTATTCGCATGGGTTTCAAACATTAAGCATTTGTTTTGATGTTTGTTTTTCTAATTTAATTTTTTCTAAATTTCCTTTTAAGATACTTAAACTATCTTTATTATATCTTTCGGAGATTTGTTTTCTTTTATCTATTATTTCATCCGCAACTTTATTTTTTAATTTTGCAATTGAACGTTCAATTAGTAAACTTGCTAAAAATCGTGCTGTTGACTCTACTATTTCTATTGCATAAGCATCTTTTATATCTCTATCGTCAATCTCTCTATAAGTAGAAATGGTTTCTTCAAGGATCGCTTGTTGTTCTTTTAATAATTTAGAAGGTTCAAATTTGGATAATTCTTCTTCAATGTAATTTCTTAGATTGCCTTTATCAGTCATCCCAGACATAATACCACCAATTGCAGCAACTATTTGTAATTGAGTGGTACCTTCATATATGTTGGTAATTCGAGCATCTCTATAAATTCGTGCGATATCGTATTCTTCTGTATAGCCAGAACCACCAAATACCTGTAAAGCATCATATGCGATTTTATTACACATTTCTGAGTTATAATATTTTGTGAGTGGAGTGAAGACATCTGCTAATTTTTCCCATTTTAATATTTCTTCTTCTTTTCTTACTTCTCTTTCTGGTACACCGCTATGGATAAGACGTTCTTTTTTCCAATGATACATATCTACAGATTTTCCAGCTTCTACAAGTAGAGATCTCATAGCAACGATTTCTTGTTCCATTCTATCAAGCATGCGTTTTACAGCAGGGATCTGCTCTATGGGTTTTCCAAATTGAATTCTTTCAGATGCATATTTTTTTGCTTCTTTATATGCTGCAGTAGCAATACCCATAGATTGTGCTGCAATACTTAATCTTGCTCCATTCATCATTTGCATAGCATATTTTACGAGTCCTTTTCCTTCTTCTCCAATGAGTTCGGCTGGTACATTATCATAAACCACTTCGCATGTTGGTGAAACGTGTAATCCCATCTTTTCTTCGATTTTTGCAATTTCTACATACTTTCCATCAACAATAAAAAAAGATAGACCTTTACCACCACTATCAGGAGAACCTGTTCTTGCTAAGGTAAGGATAACAGATGGTT
This sequence comes from Leptospiraceae bacterium, assembly GCA_041640315.1. GTDB lineage: Bacteria > Spirochaetota > Leptospiria > Leptospirales > Leptonemataceae > SKYB61. The sequence continues at coordinate 2,868 of JBEQAN010000074.1, read as the reverse complement.
TATCGCCAAAACCGCAGCCGTGTGTAATAAATCGTTTTGTTCCGGTTATATACCATTTCCCATCTTCACCTTTTATCGCTTTTGTTTGAATTCTTTGTAAATCAGATCCATAATTGGGTTCTGTAAGAGCCATTGCACCCCAGTATTCTCCTTTAGCCATTAAAGGAACCCATTTTTTAATCTGTTCTTCAGAGGCAAAATTTTCAATGGTTTCACCTAGGTTTACACAACCAATACAAACACCAGTAGAAGCATCACCTCTTGAAATGATTTCTGCAATAAGCATTTGAACACTTGCAGGAAGTCCTAATCCTCCATTTTCTCTTTTAATTGCGTATGGGAGAAGACCTGTTTCTTTATATGTATTAATAACTCGGATCATTTCTTCGGGAAAAATCACTTTTCCATTTTCTAATTTAAGACCTTTTTTATCAAGGATTTGAGAAATTGGTGCTAGTTCATTTCCTGTGATTTCACCATAAGAATCTAAAATAGTTCGATAATATTCTATAGCAGATTCTGTACTATCTGGCGCCATTGCAAACCGTTCATCATTTGTTTCTCGATATTTTTTTGCATCTTCAAAATTATTTTCATATTTTTGTATAATTTCATTCCAATCGATTAAATAGTTGAATTGTAACTGCAAGTCTTCATTATCTTGAAAGTAATTCCCAGTAATCATAATACCTCCTGTAAATAAAATTTCATCCATTAAAAATAAATTGATTTTAAAGTCAATTTAATTTAGAAATCGTATTTAAAATGAATAGATTATTTCAAAATTTACAAACTGTTTTTTTAATAGTTTAAAATTAATTGTGTTTAATCAAAAAAAGATAATCTCCAGTAATTTGAAAAATATTTTTGTTATTTTTACAGGAGGTAAAACGTGATTAATACCAAAGATTTATAGAATTGCTTACCACATTTATAAGTAGGTTTTTAGAAAAAATATTAATTAAGCAAAAAAACATGTATTCTGAAATATAAGCATACAACAGAAGATTTAGATGAAATCATATAAGAATGCTCATTTCTGTTCTTTATAAAAGAAAATGGTAAAATTATAAAAAGAACTTCATGAATTCGAGATGTCTTTTTATTAAAATTTAAAAGTTTATCATTTGAAGTAAATCAAAAATAACAACAATAAATATCATGCAAAAAAAATTTTACAACTTTATGCCCAATGGCTCTGATATTATCTTAGGATGAAGTCTTGATAGATTTAAAAAGAAAGAGGTATATATACATTCATTGAATCGCTATATATGGTTTAAATGATATATTTAATATTTACATCTTACAAACTAACCAAACCTAAATGATAAAAAGTATAAAAGATTCTTTTAGGAGTCAAAAGAAAGATTTTAAGGTAAAAAGATATTAAAATAAAAGTTCTGAAGAGTTTTTTAGAAGAATAGTATGAGTCATTATTAAGTCATCGAAATTGGGAATACTTCAAAATACTGTGAGGAAAGATTATGTATGAAAGAAGTTTAGTAAGATTATTTTATTATCAAATATAATTATTTAAACACCATGTTAAATACATTATAAAAATAGAAGATTAATCTAAGGATTTTATATTACAAGCTAATTGTAAAAAAATTCTATCTTAAGCTTTATCAACTAATCTTTATGTATCGAATATAATTAAAACCACAGCGAAAAAAAAGTAGTCAATGAGATAAAAAACTTTTTTAAAGTTACCATAATCCTAAATGGTAAAATTGAAGAAAATGTAGAGGTGGTGATGCTCATAATTCCTTAGACGTAATCAACCTCCATGTTATTACCATCATCCTGATGGTAGAATAAAAGAATCTGCGAGCAATGATGCTCGCAGTACCTTGAGAGTGGCGAAAATTTTCAGCCTCTACTTTTACTTATCACGGCGTGAGGTGTGATATGTGGGAGATGAAGTGTGGGGTAAAATGTTATGAGTGAAATATGTTTAACAAGGCTTTAAGCCGAGTAGAGAACCCCAAGGTACTACCATCATCCTGATGGTAGGGTATGAGAACCTGCGAGTAGGGATGCTCGCAGTATTTTGGGGATGGTATAATTTCTCAACCTCTACCTCAACCCAGCTCCCATTCAAACCCAACGATATTCCTTTTTTCTTTGTCAAACTCTATTCCCACAAGATAGATGGGAAGATTCATGGATTTGTATTTTTCTATGTAATTTTTTTCTTTGATTTGTTTTAAGGCATGTCCCGTTTCTTCTTGTGATTTTAGGACTTTAAATTCAAAAATAAAGATAGCATGTTTCATGAGAACAACCATATCGATTTTTCCATAGTTAGTAGTATCTTCGCATCGGATATCTAAGCCCAAGGAGGCGAAATAACTATAAAAGACACTAGCATAATATCCCTCATAATGGTCAATATCGTTTTTTCTATACCAATCAGAGGGAATGGAGGCAAAATGAGATTCCATTAATTCTTTAATCTTTTCAATGTCTTTTTTTTCTAAATACTCCTTTAAATTTTTCTTTCGATTGATAGTTTCTTGGGAACTATAAGAATAATGTTTTAAGATATAATTGTTTAAGGATACTTTTACTTCTTTGTTTGGGTAGGTAAGTTTATACCAGATTTCTCCATAATCTTGATGATAGCTTTCTATGGTTAGATACCCTGCCTGAAAGAGGAGATTTTCAGGTTCGATGAAGTCGATGTCGAAAGTTCCGATAAGGGATTCACCAGTTTCTAAGGTTTCCAGTTGTGGGATGTAATATTTTTTTTCTTTTAGGAGTTCAATTAAGAAAGTAGGTGTAGCACTTTCAAACCAGTAGTTTTTGAATTCCCCATCTTCGAGGTAGTTTAGGATGCTAAAGGGGTTGTAGACACGTTCG
>JBEQAN010000073.1:0-6412 GCA_041640315.1 Leptospiraceae bacterium | reverse complement strand
GTATATGGAAATGAAGTGATAAAAAAATCAAGAGAAGAAATCATAGACATTCCTAATACAGAATTTGAACTGCCAGCAGATGTTGTATTTATTGCAATTGGATTTAGTGGACCTAAAAAGTCACCTTTGCTAGATCAATTAAAAGAAATTGGAGTAGAATTTGACTCAGCGGGTAACATCAAAGCAAGTTTTGGAGTTGGTGGAGATCATTTTAAAACTACAGTTCCGGGAATTTTTGCTTGCGGTGATGTAAGAAGAGGTCAATCTTTAATTGTTTGGGCTATTTCTGAAGGAAGAAAGTGTGCCGACGTAGTTCATGAATATTTACTATCTACTAAATAGAGAAAAATGACAAATTATATAAATCAAAAGTTGTTAAAACTTAAAATTTAATTTAAGTTTTATCATCATGTAATTGATTTTATTTAATGGGAAAATTGCTGTTATCGCATCTTGCGGGATTAATGTAACGATAAAATTCTATATTCATGGACTCTAAGGGTTTTTGATTCTGATTTGTTAAGATTTTTAAAAATCTTGGATATTTTGTATCATAGAATTTTCCATGAAAGGTAGCTATTGCTTTATATCCTATGGTTGGTTTTTCGTATTCTATCCTTTCTATTCTTTTAGATTCTTTTTTATCAAAATAAAAGGTTATAATATCTCCGTCTCCTCCCAAATATCTACCAATAAATTGTTCTTGATATTGCCAATCTTGAGATTCAAGTAGGGGTTCTGGTAATTTCCCAAATAATATGTCTCGAAATAAACTAAAAGGAAACTTAATAGAATTATTTGCTAAACTTCCTAATTCTAGTTTTTCTAACGACACTAGAGAAACCCCTTCCCTTTTGGGATTACTTAAATAAGCTACATTATCAAGAATGGTAATCCAACTAAGAATTATCCCAAGATTTGATTCTGTAAGAATAATTCGAACTCGACTATTTAAGTTATCCGCAAGTACAGAACCATCAACACTTTGAGTTCCATAACCTGGGACATTCATATCTGTTCTAAATACTAAGCGAAAACAAGTGGGCGGTTTATAATATTCATGAATCTCTTTTTTGAAATTTTCTATGGAACTTAGTTCCGTTTCTTCTGAAAATAAACTAAAAGAAAAACATATTAGTATAAAAGTAAATTTTTTTAAATGTTTCATATAATACTTTAGACGGATATAGATGAGATTTAGGTTTTATTTTTCTTTGCTTTCATTTTTTCTAATTTTTCTTTTAATTTTAATTTTTTTAAACGTTTTCTATGTTTAATTTTCACATTTCTTGTTTTTGAATTCGCCATAAGACAAATTTTATTAATATATATATATTTTCTACAATTTTTTATTTTTTGTATCTTATTGATGATTTTATCTTTAAAGAATTGTTATAGCTTTATAAATAAAAAATAATTGAAAAAAACCTCTAATCAAAACAATTATGATGTAATGTTTTCTATTATCTTAAAACAAATATTAAAATTCAAAGTTCATATGATTGTCGTTATAATTTTTTGGTTCATTGGAGGAGTTCTGATTTATACAAATCGCTATTCTTTATTAAGTTTTCTTTATCACTTAACAACGGATTTTCCACCACTTGGAGAAAGTAATCCCAAAAAAGCTTATTTTGATTTTTTTCTCCCAGCCATTAAAAATTTAGAAGAACATAATGTAGATCTTGTTCTTATGGCAAATCTATGTCCTAAAGAACTTACTACAACAATTTTAAAAGATCAAGAATATGAATGGCATTTTTTAAAAAAATATAATTTTTTTTATTTAGACAAAAGCTATTTATATGCTCCACATTATACATATTGGGAAGAAAAAAAAGTATATGTATTAAATTCTTTAAATCTTCTAAAAGAAGCCATGAAATATTCTTTTGAGATACCAGCAGAGATTACTAATGATAAAAAAAATATATTAATTCCTTATATTATTCAACAAATATATCGTGCCCTATGTATACCTGATGAAGTTAGACATGTATGGAAAAGCTATATTGTATTTTTAGAAATGAAAACTTATAAAGAATCCCTCCACAAAGAAGATGAACTACCATATCCTAGCGATTTCGATTTAGATTTATTGATGCAATTAAAACATATACCAAAATATGAATTCGCAATAAAACAGTATCTTGGATATCAAATCCCTTTTGAACTAATAAACGAATGTATAAACCATATTTTATGCATTGATCCTCCCGGCGTAAAACTTTATTTAAATAAATTATTGTTTATAGCTGATTATCAAGAATTAGGAAATTTATTTTTAAATTTAGCTAAAGCTAATATTATTTTAAGTAAAATCCATAGTGACAAAAATTACTTATACGATGCTTTAGATTATTATACAGGAGCAAAAGAATTCAAAACTTCCCAAATTGATGCTTATTTACAAATTTCTTATTTATTTTTATTAATGAATGAACCAGAAAAATCATTACAAACTTTACATGAATTTAAAAATATAAAACCAAGAACATTCCCCCAAGAATCATTTTATTATGATTTAGTATATAGAACTCTTACGATGTTAAAATATTATAAAGAAGCTGATTGTTTTAAAACTAAGTTTGTGGATACAATAGAATGTAAAACTATCAGAAGTAATTTTTAGGTATTGTAGTTATATTAAAATTAAAATATTTTTTCATTTTTTTCTTTCTCTAAGATTTAAAATTGATTTTTTTGTAATTATGATTTATCTTGATTATAATTCTACCCATCCACCTATAAGGACTATCTTAGAGAGTAATTTAAAACTTTATTTTCAAAACTTTTCAAATCCCAGTGGAATTTCTTTCCCCGCTCAAAAAAATTTTTCTTTAATTGAACATGCAAGAAAAAAGATCAAAGAACTATTAAAATCATACTATCATTTTAACTCTCCTTCAATGGAAATTGTTTTTACTTCTACAGGAACAGAAGCAGTACATCAAATGATATATTCTTTTTTTAATCCAGAAAAACCCTATGCTATTGTCTCTCCATACGAACATGATTGTTTTTATGGAGCTTGTGAACTTTTAAAAATAAAAGTTTTAATGCTACCCGCCTATAAAGATGGAACAGTGCATCCAGAAGATATTATAAAAATTTTTGAACAAAATTCCATTAAACCAGAAGAGGTTTCATTCATTGGTGTAATTGCTGTATCCAATGAAAGTGGAATCATCCAACCATTAAAAGAAATCTCGAAGATAGCAAAACAATTGAATCTTCCTTTGATAAGTGACACCATTCAAGTTAATGGAAAAAGAACGATGGATTTATCTTATGTAGATGCTTGTACTATCAATGGACACAAAATTGGTGGAGGTGCTGGTACAGCTATCTTAGCAAGTAAAACCTCTAATTTAAAAGCTATATTTAAAGGTGGGCTCCAAGAAAATGAACTTCGAGCGGGAACAGAAAATTTTTTATCTATATTGAATACTGCTGATGCCTTTGAATGGCAAATGCAACATCAATTCGAATACGAAAAATTAAATGAATTTCAAACTCTATTAGAAAGCTTTTTAAAAGAAGAATGTAATGCTATCATTGTTGGAGAAAATGCAACAAGAATCAATTCCACTACATATGCGATTTTCCCAGAACTTGAAGACATGGATTTTGTTTTACTTTCTTTAGATCAAGAACATATTGTATGTTCAACGGGAAGTTCTTGTAAATCCCGTACAAGACAACCTTCCCAAAATTTAATTCGAATGGGATATGATTTAAATTTATCCCAACAAGCACTAAGATTTTCTTATGGTGTTTTTACTCAAAAAGAAGAGATAGAATTGTTTATAGAAAAATTTAGAAATATCTACCATTCTATTTTAAAAACAGCAATCTAATATTAATTTTGATTTTCGCATCCACCTATTTTCTTAGCTTCTTTAAACAATGTGATATCATCCTTAAGATATTTTTCTTTATCAAAGGAAGCATTCTTTTTAACTTGTACAGATTCTTTAATTTCGTTAATAATCTTTGGATATTCATTTCTTACAATTTCATTTTTCACATATGCTTCTGCAATTTTTAAACATTGATCTACGGGAAGTGCTTGAATTCTTTTATCTTTTAACCTTAACTCTTCACAACCTTTCTCAATTTGTTCAGTGGAGATTTTAATTTTACCTTGAATTTTTTCTTGGATATATAAGTTAACTAGTGTTTCTAATCGAACTTGTTCAAGGATGTTTTTTATGATGGGACGTTGATCGTAACCTTCTAATTTGGCTGCTTGTTCAATAATCTTCATTTCTCTAAATTTTTGATAAGAATTTTCTGGATATAAACCCGCTATTAATTCTTGGATTGCTGGATCTTGTGGTATTTTCTCTGGACTACACATCAATTCGTATAATGTCTTCTTTTCTGCATTTGCTAATCGAGAAGCTTTTTCTATGTAAGTCTCGTAGTAGGTTTCGAAATCAGATGTTGTAATATTATCTTTACCAATTACCTCTATGGATGTTCCCTTCTCTTTACAAGAGATTACAAGGATTAGTAAGGATAATATTAATAAATTTATTAACCTCATCGTACTTCTCCGAATTGTATTCAAAATTTTTTTTTTTATGTATTGATCAATATTTTTTTTAAGAATCCAATTTATTTTGATAAAACAAAATTAGTATTTGTTAATTGAATTAATTCCATTAAAGCTTCTGAAAAATTTTTTAAATCTTCTTCTGTTAATGTAATTTTTACGTCATCATATTTTAACTGATTTTTCTTTAAATATCTTAATCGTAATGAATCATAAAAAATATATTTTACATTGCCCGGTTTTAAATAAAAACTTTTACCTTCTTGTATGATTTTAAGCATTCTATCTATAGGAACTTTAAACTGTTTTGAGGGCTGAATTTGTATTACACCATTATTTTCTGTGATAGATTCGATACCAAGTTGTGTTCCCATCGTTCGAATTTGCTCCAACAAAAGAAAAATCTTCGATTGTTGATCTGGTTTCCCAAAACGATCTTCTAGTTCTTCCACTACTTCTTTAAATTGTTCAATATTACTTGCTGATTCAAATTTTTTATAAAATTCAATTCGCTGTCTAGTGTCTTTAATATAATTTTCAGAAAGATAAAAATCAAAGTTGAAATTTATCATACAAGGTCTATGTTGTTCAACTTTTTCGCCTTTTAATTTCTTTATAGCATTTTCAAGTAATTTTAAATAAAGCTCATAACCAACCTCAATGATGTCTCCAGATTGTTCTTTTCCCAAAATATTTCCCGCTCCGCGAATTTCCAAATCCCTCATAGCGATCTTAAAACCACTTCCTAATTCTTGATATTCCATCAATGTATTTAAACGTTTTTGAGCTTCTTCCGTTAAGACATGTTTTCCTTTATGAAAAAAATAGGCATATGCTTGCTTATCAGAGCGTCCCACCCTTCCTCTTAATTGATATAATTGTGACAGTCCAAATTTATCTGCTTCATCTACGATAAGAGTATTCACATTTGGTATGTCGATCCCATTCTCTATGATTGTTGTAGAAAGAAGTAAATCATATTTATGATCAATAAAATCACTCAATATATTTCCTATATCATGATCATTTAACTTACTATGTAATATAGCAATTCTTATGTCTGGAACTAAATTTCTGATCCTTTCTGCGACAAAATCCAACGTTTTGATGCGATTATGTAAATAATAAATTTGTCCACCGCGCTGTAATTCCTTTAAAATCGCTTCTTTTAAAATTATATCTGAATCTTCTAATACATAGGTCTCTACTGGTTTTCGTTCTTTTGGTGGTGTATTAATAATTGATAAATCTCTAATGCCTACAAGTGACATATGTAATGTTCGTGGAATAGGAGTTGCACTTAATGTTAAAACATCTACAGTTTTTTTGATTTTCTTTAACTGTTCTTTGTGTGAAACCCCAAAACGTTGTTCTTCATCAATAACCAATAAACCTAATTCTGGAATCTCTACATCCTTAGATAATAATGCATGTGTTCCTATAATAATATCAATCTTTTTTTGTTTTAATTCTTCTTTAATTTTTCTTATTTCTTGTTGGGTTCGTAAACTAGAAATCCAATCAATCCTAATTGGATAGTTTTTAAATCGTTCATTAAAAGTTAAATAATGCTGTCTTGCTAAAATTGTCGTAGGACAGATTACTGCACCTTGTTTCCCAGACATCACACACTTAAATAGAGCTCGAATAGCCACTTCTGTTTTTCCATATCCAACATCTCCACATACCAAACGATCCATAGGGCGATCTGATTCCATATCTCTTTTTACATCTTCTATCGCACGAATTTGATCAGGGGTCTCTTCGTAAGGAAATTGACGTTCAAACTCTTCTTGTAATTCATTATCTGGTAGAAAAGCAAACCCTTTTAATTCAAGCCTTGCTGCATAT
>JBEQAN010000072.1:0-6428 GCA_041640315.1 Leptospiraceae bacterium | reverse complement strand
CCCTTATATATTAATATCTATAATGATCTGGTTTATAGGGACCATCAATAGGTACACCAATATACTCTGCTTGTTCTGGTGTTAAACGGGTTAAACGTGCCCCAATTTTCTCCAAATGAAGTCTTGCTACCATTTCATCCAAATGTTTTGGTAATAAATAGACTCCAACTTCATATTTATTATTAAATAACTCAATTTGTGCTAAAACTTGATTAGTAAAACTTGTTGACATTACAAAGCTTGGATGCCCAGTAGCATTAGCAAGATTCACTAATCGTCCTTCTGCAAGAATTATAATACTATGTCCATCGGGAAATGTATATTTATCTACTTGAGGTTTTATATTTTTTATTTTAATTCCGGGATATTTCTTTAATTGCTTTACTTGAATTTCTACATCAAAATGTCCAATGTTACAAACTATAGCACCATCCTTCATTTTTTCCATGTGTTCAACTCTAATAATATCGCGATTACCTGTTGCTGTTACAAAGATATCAGCTTTATCTACCCAATTTTCAAGAACATCCACCGTATATCCTTCAATAGCAGCTTGCAAAGCACATATAGGATCAATTTCTGTGACAACAACTCTACAATGATTATTCCTTAAGGATTGAGCAGAACCTTTTCCCACATCTCCATAACCACAAACTACAGCAATTTTACCAGCAAGCATGATATCTGTTGCTCTTCTAATACCATCTACAAGGGATTCTCTACAACCATAAATATTATCAAATTTACTTTTTGTAACAGAGTCATTCACATTGATAGCTGGAATTTTAAGCTTATTTTCTTTAAGCATTCTGTACAATTGATGCACTCCCGTAGTTGTTTCTTCCGAAACACCACGAATTTCTGGAAGAAGTTCTGGATGCTTTTCATGAACATAATAGGTTAAATCTCCACCATCATCAAGAAGTAAATTAGGACCTTTACCATCAAAATGAAGGGTTTGTTCAATCGCCCACCAGTATTCTTCTTCTGTCATTCCTTTCCAGGCAAATACTGGAATTCCTCTTGCTGCAATCGCTGCTGCTGCGTGATCTTGTGTACTAAAAATGTTACAACTTGACCAGCGCACCTCTGCACCTAATTCAATCAGGGTTTCAATAAGTACAGCAGTTTGGATGGTCATATGAAGCGATCCAGCAATTCTTGCACCTTTTAATGGTTTTTCTTTTCCATATTTTTCCCTTAAAGCCATTAATCCGGGCATTTCTTTTTCTGCTAAAATGATCTCTTCTCTACCCCATTCAGCTAAACTTATATCTTTGATTTTGTAGTTTAAAGTAGCTTGTGCCATTGGTTTCTCCTTTTCATTATGATTTTATGCATTTTATAAAAATACAGTTTAATTTACCTTTTCCTTTACCCTTATGGGTTTCAAGGATTTTATAATTAAGATGGCTAAGTTCTTTTTTTAAATTTTCTAAATGAAAACCGAGCCAAAAATCAGCAAATTTTTTTCTCATCTCTTCGATACTATGATGTTCTAACTCTGCAATAATTAATGTTCCATGTTTTTTTAGTAATCTATAAGATTCTTGTAAAACCTTTGTAATATTTGGTGTATGATGTAATGCCATGGAAAGAACTATCAGATCCGCACATTGATCTTTTAATGGAATTTCTTCCATAGGAGCGGGAATCAATTCAATTTTTTTTAATTGTTGTGAATTTAACTTTTGTTTGATTTTATTTAAACTTGTAATACTTTGATCAATACAATATAATTTCTTAACATGATCTACTAGTTTACTCGAAACCCAACCTGTACCACAACCGGGTTCAATACATATATTCTTATGCAAAGGAAGTAATTCTATAATTCTTTCTCTATAATAATTGGCATCAACATATTGATGTTGATTTACTTCAAGTAGATCACCAAAACGTTCAAAAAAAGCGATAGAGTCACTTTTTCTTTGTTCTAAAAGTTGAAATACCATTTTTTGATCTTGTTCAAATAACGATAAGGTTTCTTGAGACCAATAGAAATTTTTTTTATTATCAACATCAGAACTACCATTATTTTTTTTTAAATGTACAAGAGCATCATACAAAGGATGCATACGAAACTCTGGTGAAATTCCATAATAAATCTTTGAACCATTCCTTGCTGTTTTTAAAATTTCAGATTCTAATAAAATTTTTAAATGTCTCGAAATTCTACTCTGACCCATCTTTAAAATTGTAAGAATTTCATTTACACATAAAGGCTCATATAATAATATAAAAAGTATACGAATTCTTGTTTCATCTGTTAATGCTTTAAAAATTTCTATTGTATTCATCAAAATATCAAATTACAAAAATATCAAGATATCTTGATATGTCAATATATTTTTATTCTTAGAAAGAAAATATAAACATATTTAAAAATGAATTCTTTTTTTAAGAAATTTTTTAAAATCATCATCATTTCTTAATGATATCTATAACTTCAGAATAATCAGGGTTAATTTTAAAAAAGATTAATTTTATAGAATTCAAAGATAGATTTAAGATATGAATATGAATATTATGTCAAAAAAAAATTTTTCATTTCAAAATTAATCAGTTTTGTCATACATTCTTAATAAAATTTTTTAATCTTTTTATATTGACAAATGAAAAAATTTAAATTATCTGTATTACGTTAAGAAATAATTGAATTATGATTAAAAAAATTTTTTTAAAAACAATTATAAAAAACACAAAATTGTTAATGAACTGTATTCTTTTACTAACTTTAAAAAGTGAATCAAATGTTATTAAATTTTTAAAAATTATTCCTTAATTAACAGGAGGAAACATGGAATCCATAGATTTTTTAGAAATTGTACAAAAACAGGCAAAATTTTGGGCAATTGGTGAACTTAAATTTTTAGAAGACACTTTTTTAAACAATTTAGATGAATTACCCTATGATCAACTGGACAATCTACCCTTTGGAGTAATTGAATTAGATGATAGCGGCAACGTATTATTTTTTAATCAAACTGAATCGAAGAGTACAGGTATCAAAAAAACTGATGCCAAAGGAAAAAATTTTTTTGTGGAACTTGCTCCGTGTACAGATAATTTCATCTTTAAAGGAAGTTTTCAGCTTGGAATAAAAAACAACGATATGAATTTTCTTTTTCCTTATACATTTACCTATAAAATGAAACCAACACATGTAAAAGTTCACTTTTATAGAACGAAAAACAAAAGAAACTTTATTTTTATTATGCGAAATGAATCACAAGTACAATCATAACTTTAGAATCAAACAAAATGTTGAATTGTTTTAGTTCTTTTATATTTTTTTATCCAAAAAGATTCATAATCTATAATACTGAGATAAATCTCTTTAAATCTATACCTCTTATGAATTTAGAATATATAAGGTTTTTATACTTTTTTATAAAATAAAAAAATTATATAATGTGTTTCATTTTAACAAAAGTTAATATAAATTTTAATTTAAAAGTTTCTATTTGATAATTTAAATCTTTTAAATCTAAAATCATCTAAAATTATAAAAAGAAACCATTTTTAATAAATTCTAGCAATAAAAATTGAGTTTGATTGCTTATATATAATCAGTAAAAACACAAAAAATTTAAAAATTTTAAAAATATTACCACAAAATAACCAAATTTGTTTTAAAAAATTAATTTTTATTGTATTACAAAAAACTTAATTTTCAAAACAACTATTACATACTTAACAAGTTTTCTTTTTCTTTTAACATCTTCGCTGCATTCGTAAATCCTCCATTAATGACATCAATAAAATGAACATCTTGTTTCTTACCGAGATTTACAAGACAAGTGATATGAGCTTTATAATCTTCGTAATAACCATAAACAATTTTTTTCTCATTTAATAGTTGATCCAAATATTGGAATAATCTTTCTTTTTCTTCATTGGAAATATTTAATATTAATTTTAAATTATTATCAAACTTTCGAAAATCCGAAGAAACATAATTTAGATATCTCATTCTAGTAATATCTTGATAGTTGATTTTTATTCCAATAGGATTTTTAAATTTTCCAAAAAAATTTACTAGAATTATTTGAAGTTTAATCAAAAATGTTTGAATAGAAAAAAATTTTGATGTTAATTGAGATTCCAGATGAATATAGGGAGAATCGAGTGGAATTGTTTTCATCTCTTTTTCTTCTAATATGGGATGCCAATTCTCTTCAGAACCTAAAATCTCGTAAATTTTGATTAATACATCTTTTAATATTTCATTAAACTTAGAATATTCAACAACTTTAATAATTAAAGCCATTTGTTTATCTTTCTTCGTTGGTATATCATCCCATCTACAAGAAAAACCAGATAAATTTAAGTCTTTTTCATTGAATTCTATGGTTTCATTATCGATGTTATAGTCCCCTTTTTTTATAGCATTTTCAGCATAGATATACCCATTTCCTTTTAGAAGAGCTTGATAGTAGCAGTCAGAAACTTTAAATTTTGCAATTTTTACCTCTAAATTTTTTTTTCGTAATTCATCTACAGGAAGATATCCCACACGCAAATTCAAATGAAAATTGTGTTTTATATTGTCTTGTAAAGCTTTTAAAGCTTTTTTTGCTTTTTCAACATAATCTTTATGAATTAACATGATCACACCGTCACCAGCAAATACAAAAGGATATTCTAAGGTTTCCAAGATATTCCCTAAAGCTATGATAGATAATGCACCAGAAATATTTACTTCTTTATATTTTCCTTCTTGAATTGCTTGGGTAGAGTTTTGTATATCTGTAATGAATAAATACCAATCTGATGGAACGTCTTTGTAAATATTTTCTTCATAGATGTCAACAAATTTTGTTATAAAATTTAAGTTTTTATAAAAAAATTTGGAATCCATATTAATATTTTCTTTTTTTTATAAAAAAAGTTACTTCGAATTTGACCATAAATAGTTCATTTATGAATAAATTTTCATCTTGTTTTAAAGAAAATATTATGGTGAGTATTATATTTTAATACTACAAAATAAGGAAAACCTTTATTCTGCAATTTTATGTATCATACCTCTAAACACGATTTCGTGAAGAGGCAGAATACTATACCAATAAAGACGTCCTAGCAAACCTCTTGGGCGAAATGTAGCAATTTGATGTAATTCATCCTGATCTACTTTAAATTCTAGCCAAGCTTCGCCGGGAAGTTTCATTTCAGCAAATAAAATGAGTCTACCTTGTTCTTTATTTGCATAAAGAACTCTCCAAAAATCAATGCTATCTCCAGTGTTGATTTCATTTTGTTTTGTTCTTCCACGATTTAATCCTATCCCTCCAAATAATTTATCGATAAATCCGCGAATTTCCCATAAAAAATTAGCATAATAATAACCAGTAGTTCCTCCAATTCTCCAAATTTTTTCTATCGTTTTGTTTCGATCCTTAATTTTAATTTTTCGAATATCTTTATAGCAACCATGTACGGGAACTTCAATAAAATCCGATAAGCGAAAATTTTTATTACTACTACTTAATGCATCATGCCAACTGGAAATAACCTGATCTTTTTCAATTCGATCTAAAGCCCTTCTGATAGCATCTTCATAAGAAATTGGCTCATATTCAACAATCTCGCGTATTCTTAAATCTTTACATACAACTTGGACTTTCATACTATCAACTAAGGATTTTGCTAAATTAAAAGAAACAGAAGTAACAAAATAAAGCCAATACGAAGATAATCTTGGTGTCATAAATGGTACAACAATGATCCATCGCTTTAAGTTTCTTACTTTCGCATACCCTAATAACATTTCTTTGTAGGTCAATATATCTGGACCTCCAATATCAAATGTTTGGTTATATGTTTCTTTTAGACCAATTACTTTTATCATAATTTCCAACACATTAGCAATAGCTATAGGTTGACATTTTGTATTAACCCATTTAGGACATATCATAATTGGTAGTTTTTCAGTAAGATCACGAATGATTTCAAAAGATGCACTACCAGAACCAACGATAATCCCAGCTCTTAATACTGTTAATGCGAAACTACCTTGTTTTAAAATTTCTTCTACCATTTTTCTTGATTTTAAATGTTTTGATAAATTGTCTTGATTGGAAATCCCACCTAAATAAATTACTTGTTCAACTTTTGTTTTTGATAAAGTATTACAAAAGTTTTCTGCAGAAATTTTTTCCAGTTCTTCATATTTTGTACTTGAACTCATAGAATGTACGAGATAAAAAGCCACATCAATATCCTTAGGTAATTGCTCTAAACTTTCTTTTATAAGAAGATCTCCCTCATAAACATGAATCATTTTTTGAATTTCTGGATTGACATTGAATCTACGTTTTTCTCGAACTAAACATACCACTTCATGTCCCTCCCGAATTAAAAGCGGTAGTAAACGCTTACCAATAAATCCAGTTGCTCCCGTTAAAAGAATTTTCATATTTCTT
>JBEQAN010000071.1:0-6510 GCA_041640315.1 Leptospiraceae bacterium | reverse complement strand
AAAATATATAATCTATCAGACAATAACGCTGCTATTCCAAAAATATCACCTTCTTCGAGAACTTCTATAATCTCTCCTTTTTCTTCTAAAATTAAATGTACTGAACCTTGATTGATCACATAAAATTCTTCTGGTGGATTCTCTCCTTCTCTAAATATAAATTCTTTACTATTTAAAACTTTAATTTTAGCTAAACTGGATAATCTTAACAAATCCGATTCATCTATAAACGAAAAGGGGGGATATTTTATTAAAAAATCAGTAATCCTTTGTTTTAAACTTTCTGAAGTCATAATTCTAATATATAAATTTAATTAATATTTTCAATTATTTTTCTACGTTCAATTTAAAACCAATCCTAACAGCACCCCAATGTTTACCAAAAACAAAAACTGGTGAAGATACATCATGCATAATTTCACCCGTATCTCTTCTATATGATTGGATTAAATATTCCTTTTCCTTATTTGTTGCCGCTTTTAGACCGGTAGTATCATCAAAAATTCTTTTGGTTCTATTGCCTACTAAATCAATTTCATAATTTCCTGTTAATGGCTTTGAGTACTTTAAATTATGGGTAGGAATATATCCATGATCATCATTTAAAACTGCAAATACAAAGGATGGATCCATTTGTAAATATTTTTCTTCAATATCTTGGATATATTTATCTGTAAATGCATCAAATTTTGTATGGAATTTCTGAGGATTTGTATTTGGTATAGGAATATAAGTTCTATCAAATAAATCTTCTTCTGAAATTAAACCTTTTTTAACTCCTTCTTCTAAAGCTCTACCACATTCCTTAGCAAACTCCATAGCAATTTTTGCAAATCTTTCTATTTCTTCTTTTGTCTCTTCCTTAAATTCAAACTCAGAAGCAGTTTTCTTTAAACTTTCTGAATCTTTTTTTAATCGATCTAATGCTTTTAGGATTTCTTCTACACTTTTTGTATTACCATCTATATTATTAGATATATTCAATAAATTCTTAGCAAAGGATTCAATATTTTGAGATTGTTCTTCAGAAATTGCAGAGATACCTTGTAAACGTTCACTTACTTTATGTATATAAGAAATAATTTGATTTAACTGCCTATTCGCATTACCAGAGATCTCTATACTATCAGATGCTATTTTATAACCCGAAGAAATAATTTTCAATGTTTCATCACTCTGAAAATGGAGTTCCGCTATTGTTCCACTAATTTCTTTTACTGCAATTCTTGTTCTTTCCGCAAGCTTTGAGACTTCATCTGCTACTACTGCAAAGCCCTTACCCATTTCTCCACTTCTTGCCGCTTCTATTGCAGCGTTCAATGCTAAGAGATTTGTTTTTTCAGCTATTTCTTCAATAGTTCGTAATACTTTGTTAATTTTATGGATTGATTGAACTAATTTTTCAGTTGCTTCCGAAGAACGATTAACCATATCTGATAAGGCTTTAAGTGCTTCAATTGTTTTTTGAATTTCAATAGTCCCTTTTTCAGCACTTTTCGTTGATTCTTCCGCTAATTCTACAATTTTCGCAATCTCTTCAGTTGTATGATGAACACTATTACTTAATTCTTTAATTGCCATATTCAATTGATGAATATTTTGTACTTGATTTTGTATTCTTTCTTTAATTGCGTTGGTACTGTTAAAAATGTTCTCCGCGTTTCTTGAAACATCATCAGATACATTTTGATAAAACAATAAATTTTGTTCAGAATTGGAACTTAACTCCTTAAATTCCTTTAAAACTTTATTATAATCTTCTTTAAGAATATCTAAATTTCTTTCCTCTTTCGTTAATATATTTTTCTCTTTTAAAATATGTTGTTGTATATAATATGAAATAGATGCAGATATTATCAGATAAAAATAATACATTAAAAGACCATCAATATCAAAATTATTTTTGTAATAACCTGCATAAAATAATCCAAAATAAATGAATAAAGGAATTAATATATAGGATCCTTTAATCCCCATGATCAATATAAATAAAACACAATAACTATGAAAATAGGCTATATTATGATTTGGGGAGGTATAATAATATAATATACTAAAAAGGGGTAGAATAATATATTTTAATTTTTGAAAAATGGGTTGAGGTTCCCATAAAATTAATGTTCCTAAAATTATAAATAAAATCGCAAAAACAAACAATAGATAATCAAATTCTTTAATAAAGTAATTATAACCTATGAAAATAAATGAAAAAACAAAATGCAAGATTGCAATAAATTTCCAGTAAATGGTTTCAGTAAATATTTTTTCAGTTATATCGATATTTGTGGACAAAATCTTTTTATTCATACAAGAAATACTCAGTCATTAAAATTTAAAAAGCGAATTTTAATAAGAAAAACAATAAATAGCAATAAGATAATTCCTATTAAGATAGAAAGCCAATAGTTATCATCAATAAAAATAGGCTCTAAGTAAAACCGTAATAGTAATGTTACACCCCCATATATACCAACGAATATAATGGACCAAAAGCGATTTAATTTCATATTTTTTATATTTTTTATATAAATGTAAAAATGGGGCTAATATAGCCCCATATGTTTTAATGTACAGCTTTTGCTGCACCTGCACCCCTAGGAATTCTTATATCTTCTACAAAATGTTGTATATGTTCTGGTGGTGGTGAAGTGAATTTAGAAACAATCCAACCTACAACAAAATTTATTAACATACCTATGGTTCCAATTCCTTCTGGGGAAATTCCAAGGAACCAGTTTTCTGGCTTATCTGCAGCTGGATTAATGAATCTAAAATAAATAATATAAGAAGCTGTAAATAGCAAACCTACAATTAAACCTGCAATAGCACCTTCTTTATTAAATCTTTTATTAAATATACCCATTATAATTAGTGGAAAGAACGAAGCACTTGCAAGACCAAACGCAAAAGCTACAATCTGCGCCACAAATCCTGGTGGATTGATACCAAAGTAACCAGCTATCACAACTGCCAGTGCTGCACTTATACGAGCCCAAATTAATTCACCTCTTTCAGAAATAGAGGGTACAAAAATACCTTTAATTAAGTCATGAGAAAGCGATGTTGAAATTACAAGTAATAATCCCGCTGCAGTTGACAACGCTGCTGCCAAACCACCTGCTGCAACCAATCCAGATACCCATGCTGGTAAACCAGAAATTTCTGGATTAGCAAGAACCATAATATCTCTATCAACGTAAAGTTCGTTTTCGTTATCAGTTAACTCATTCGAAACTAATAATTGACCGTATTGTCCTCTTTCACCAGTATACTTTGGAGCTCCTTTAAATGGTGCACCATTTCTGTATTGAATAATACCATCATTATTTTTATCAACCCAAGCAATCAATCGAGAAGATTCCCATTTTTTAAACCATTCTGGTGTTTCTTGGTATGGTTTATTATTTACGCTTTTAATCAAGTTTGTTTTTGCGAATACAGCAATTGCGGGAGCGGTTGTATATAGCAACGCTATAAATAACAATGCCCAGCCAGCTGATATTCTTGCATCCCGAACTTTTGGTACAGTATAAAATCTAATAATCACGTGTGGTAAACCAGCGGTTCCTACCATAAGAGAAAAAGTAATAGCAAAAACATCAATCATACCTTTTGTACCAGCAGTATAAGGTTTAAATCCAAGTTCCTGATGTAATTGATCCAATTTATCAAGAATATATACACCAGGTTCATCCACTAACGTAGCACCTAATCCAGTCTGTGGTAAAATATGTCCTGTTAACATAAAGGTTAAGAACAATGCTGGGATCAAATACGCTATAATCAAGACAATATATTGTGCAACTTGTGTCCATGTAATTCCTTTCATTCCTCCTAAAACTGCATAGAAAAGTACAATGACCATACCAATAATCACTCCAGTGTTAATATCAACTTCCAAATATCGAGAGAACACAATTCCAACACCACGCATTTGTCCCGCCACATATGTAAATGACACAAAAATAGCAGCAATCACTGCAACAATCCTTGCAGTTTTAGAGTAGTATCTGTCACCCACGAACTCTGGAACTGTATATTTTCCATATTTTCTTAAGTATGGTGCAAGTAGTAATGCTAATAATACATATCCACCAGTCCATCCCATTAAATAAACTGCACCATCTCTACCCATAAAAGCAATTAAACCCGCCATAGAGATAAAGGAAGCAGCTGACATCCAATCCGCAGCGGTTGCCATACCATTAGCAACTGGAGGAACTTGGGTTGCAGCGACATAAAATTCTTTTGTTGATTGTGCCCTACTCCAAATTGCAATTCCAATATATAAAGCGAAACTTAAACCTACAATAATCCATGTCCATACTAATACGCTCATATACTCTCCTTTTTTTTAATCTTTAATCTTCATGAACATCATATTCTTTATCTAGTTTTTGCATTAAAGCATAGTAGATAAAGATTAAAATCACAAAGATATAGATAGATCCCTGCTGTGCAAACCAGAAACCTAATTTAAACCCAAATATTTTAATGTTATCTAGAATATCTACAGTAAAAATCCCAGCTACATACGAAACTAAAAACCAAACTACCAACAGGATCCCCACATACGTGAGGTTTTTTAACCAATATTCATTTAAATTTTTATTACTCATGGATCTCTCTCCTTAAATTTGATTATGATGTTTATGAGCACTTTTTAAATGTCTTGAGTAAAGAGCTGACTATAAAGCCAGCTCTTTAAACATTTTTAAAAGTTTTGGGTGATTGATGCTTGTAGTCGATAGTCTACAACTTTATAAGTGTCTCCAATAACCCCTTTGGAATCCATTACAGAAGGATTAGGAATTGTAAAACCCCCAATTTTAATCGTAGTATAATCAGGTCCAGCAATTCCCGCTTGTGAATTTATGTACTGTACAACCCTTTGATATCTCTGATCATCTTCCTTATACTCTGCTTCGAAATATCCCAACATGAATCCAAGAACTGTTTTACCAGATCGAATCATCACTTGTGGGATTATACTTGTCACAGTCTTTATATTGCTTCCTCTTGAATAGAATTTTTTCACATCCTCTTTTGCACCTTTATTTTCACTTCTACCCAATACAATACTATAAGTAATATCTTTACCCCACATGGGTTGAATCCAGTAAGATACTACTTTAATGGGTGTATATTCTTTCTTAGTGAAAGTAGTAATAATTTTAGCGTCAGTAGCTGAAATACCGAGAGCAGTTAAATTATCCAAAATAAAATTAGCTTTTTCTGCATATCCACCCAACATTAATAGATGATGAGTATTTTCACCTACAACATAATTAAAACGAACTTCTCCTCTATTATCTTTATCATAAATAAATTTACCAAAGAGTTGATAAGAAATGCCTCGAACTTGATTTTTATTATTTCCAACAGTATCTGCCGTTACTAGAGGATTCTTTTGTGCGTCAACATCGGTATTATAATTTGGTTGATTATCATATGGTCTAAGAGTAGTTAAGTCAATTGTTATACCACCAGAAATGACATCAGATTTATATTCAAGTTGAAGATCAATATCGGGTCTGTCTGCCCAACGTTTAAATCTACTGTTATAATTCGGAGTAGCATCAGACGCAGTTACACTACTTGTTGGACCAGTATCTGAATGATAAGCTCTATATATAGCAGCTATGTTAACATTCAATCCACCACCAACATCAAGATAATATCTTACCTGTGGTGCACGAGCAAAAGGATGAATGGGACTTAAAGGAGATAATTGTACTGTATCAGGTTGATATCCTGCAACAAACAATGGATGCCAGGCTTGCCCTGCTAACAATCTTTGAGCACCCCAGTTCAAGGTGACATAAGCATGTCTTAGCCTTGTCATGTATGGTAATGAATTACCCGTACCAAAGAAATCAACTTCTACTAAACCTGTTACTTTTGCGCCAAATGCTTCCGGGCCTGTAATGTTTCCTATTAATCGTGTTTGAACTGCAGTTATAGAAGTCTGTCTAACAGCATTTAAATCCTCTGTATTAGATAGAATATATAGATCTTGTTGATCTGGAGGTAGAGTGAGTGTCCCTGGCACTTTAGTAATCTGCTTTCTCTCTGCAGGATAGAACATATACATATCGTCTCTCGCAGCAATAACCGCACGTGAGTCATTAAATAAATCAACCTTAACGTACCCACTCCATTTTATCCCAGCTTCTTCTTGAGAAAGAAGCGAAGAAAAAGCAAGTGCAGCTAAAGCCGCACTCAGTAAAATTTGAAGTTGTTTTTTGTTCATAATGAACCTCTCTCTCCTTTAACTTTTAAATAAAGTTAAAAAAAAATTGCAATTTTAATTTTATATAATTATTATATCCCTTTACTTTTATAATTTGTTTTAATTGATTCTCTTTGTGTATTTTTATATATCTCTTTTTGTACCTTTTGAAATTCTAAATTTTGCATTTTGTAAGTTTCCCCCAGAATTTCCTTATAACAAATTATTATTACTGAAATTTTATGCAAGTAATTTTTAATTAAGTAATTTAAAAAAAA
>JBEQAN010000070.1:0-6527 GCA_041640315.1 Leptospiraceae bacterium | reverse complement strand
AAACAACTAATGACATCTTCATCCCAAATAAAACAAAAAGGACTCCTATATCCCTTAATACCAATTAAAAAAGGCAGTTCCCATAATTTTGTGATTTGATTGTTTGTATTTTTTCCAAGAATAGTAGCAATACGAAAAACAAATTGCTTTAAGTTTGGATAGGTATTTCTATAACTTTCTAATTCTTTTTCAATCATCATCTTATGGTAAGAATAAAAAAATTCTTGATTACCCCTTAAAGGATGGCTTTCCTTTAAGGGCATAGGATTATCCGCATGATATCCATAAACAGCACCACTAGAAGAATAGATAAATCTCTTAATAGAATATTCCACACATGCTTTTAAAAGATTTTTAGTTCCATTTACTTCAATATTAAATAATTCTTCTCGCGAAAGATGCTTCTGTGGATTTAAAATAGAAGCAAGATGAACTACTGTATCAATATGATAATTTTCAAAGACTGTAGATATTTTACTATCACCAAAACTCATTTCAATAAAGTTGAATTTTTTAAACTCTTGTTGCTCTTTTAATGGTTTTATATCGATTCCAATTATGTGACTAATTTTAGGATTATCTTTTAATTTTAAAATCAACAAATTACCAAGATATCCACTTGAACCTGTAATTAATATATTCATAAAGTCTGTTCCTTTTCGAATTGTTTGGATTTATAATTCCAAAAAGATGCTAAAGTAAGCCCCGCAATAATATGCCAAATCCCCCACCAAGCAGCAATAATTGCCATTCCTCCAAGACCATTAAAAAAGTTAAAAATCAATATTAATCCTAAACCAGAGTTTTGAATCCCTACTTCTATGGTAATGGCTCGTAATTCCTTTTCGGGAATTTTAAGAAGCTTTGACGATAAATAACCTACAAAAAAAGCCAAAAAATTTTGTAAAAATACCAAAAAAATTATATCTTTTATATATTTTAAAAAATAATCAAAATTAGCATAAAATGCTCCTAATACAAATAAAGCAAAGAATATGATGGATAAATACTTCATAAAGTTCGAAAATCTAGAAGCAAATTTTGGATAGTGATGAGAGATATATAATCCCAATGCAAGAGGAACACCCAAAAGTAAAAATATATTCGCAAGCATTTCGAGAGGATTTACACTTAATTGTTTTAATAAATTAGCGGTATCTGGGTTTAAACTACCCCATAAGGTAAAATTGAAAGGAGTAAGAAATATAGCAAGTGCTGTACTTAAAGCAGTCATACTTACACTTAGAGCCACATTTCCTTTTGATATAAACGTAATAAAATTAGAAATATTTCCTCCAGGACAAGCTGCAACAAGAATCATACCTAACCCCATACTTGGTATGGGTTTTAATAATAATACCAATAAATACGAAACGAAAGGAAACAATACAAATTGACTGATAATTCCTACAAAAAAAGGTATAGGTTTAGTTAATACATATTTAAAGTCTTGGATCTTTAAAGACATGGCTATACCAAACATGATAAATCCCAAAACTATATTTAAGATCACTAATGATGTAGGATTAAAATTTAATTGGATTTGATCTACTTCGTAATTTGTCATATATCCCCCTCTTAAATTTATTTTCCTGCTGGCTCTAAATGCATCTTTTTAAAATCTACTAATCCCGGTGCCCACATATGTTTTACTGGATCAATATCAGCATGAATCACAGAACAATGAGGAAACTTTAAACACTCTCCTATGGCTTGTTTTATTTGAGAATGACTACTAACGCGAATCCCTTTTGCTCCCATACTTTCTGCAAGTTTTGCGAAATCAATCTCCCCAAAATCAGTGTTGATATTTTCTTCTGGGCTTAGATGTTTAAAGATTAGTGTTTTTAATGGTTTCAAAGCAAATGATTGATTGATTTTTACCATGCCCCATTGTTTATCACAAAAAACAATGTAAATAATTTTTCTTTTGTATCGAACAGCAGTTTCAATTTCTTGAGGATGGAATCCCATTGCCCCATCGCCAATTAAACATACAATTACATCATTTGGTTTGGCATAGGATGCTCCAATAGCCTGACTTACGCCAGCACCTAACATACCAAATTTATAAGTAGAAATCATGGAAAGTTCTTGTTTTAATTGAATATAAAAATGAGCCCATACGGCTGTATTACCACCATCAATAACGAAAGTTGTATTTTCTGGTAAAGTCTCATTACATTCAGTGATTAATTTCGCAGGGTGTATGAAATTCGTTTTTTGATTCATCACATGCTTTAATCGATTTTCGTAAGCAGTTTGTATTTTTGAGATTTGTTTTTTGAAACGATCCCATTCAAACGAAAAGGTAAGCTTTTTTTGTTTTATCGTATCTAAAAGTAGCATTAAAAAAGCTTTTACATCTGTAAGAATTCCTATTTCTATATTTCTACTAGAGCCAATAATCTTTGGATCAATATCTACTTGAATTACCTTTAATTGTTTTTGATTCCAATATGGAGCACGTCCCCACCAATCTGTCTCTCCCAATCGAGAGCCTAGCACTAAAGCTACATCTGCTTTATTTCTTACAAAGTGATTTAAGGTAATATTTGTCATGGGAATTACATTTTCTTTTTCCAATAATACACTTCTAGCGCCCCAACTATATGTAACGGGAATTTTTAAATATTCTACTAATTCTTTTAATAATGACTGAGAATCAGAATGAATCACACCACTTCCAAAATGGATGATGGGAAATTTCGCCTTTTGTAAAAGTTCAATGGCTCTATTAAAATCAACAGGATTGGGATAAGGCAAAGAAATAAATCGATATTCATGGGGTTTTAAGGGTATAAAAGGAATTTCATAGTCTTGATTGATTATATCCTCTGGTATATCCACATGAACAACGCCTGGTCTTCCTTCGTAGCAAATCCGTAGAGCAAAACGCATGATTTCGGGAATTCTTACAGGATCAGAAATTAAAAAACTAGCTTTAGCGAATCTTGATATTACATCCGTTTGAGGGAAATATTGATAAGTACCTAAACGAACGGGATTTACGATTCCATGTCTACGAAATGAGGTAATAACTAAAACTCGATTCCCTTCTGCTTCTTCTACTACAAGTCCTGGTAATATATTCGCAACGCCGGGTCCATTACTTGCCATACAAACCCCCAATTTATTAGTAAATCTGGCATATGCTCCAGCCATATGGGCAGCAGAGGTTTCGTGTCTAGGGCTAATTAATTCAATACCATAATTCCTCAATGAAGAATAAAAGCCAAAATACGTACCATCAATAATCCCAAAAACTTTATCTACCCCCTCTATTTTTAGCATCTCTGCAACAATGTCACCACCTTTTCGCTTTTGCATAAACACTCCTCCTAATAATTTTATTTACCATTTAATATATTGATAATAGATATCAACACTAATAATAGACGTATAATGAGATGAAACTTATCAATAGAAATTTTATAATAAAACCTTTGACCCACATAAATACTCAAAGGCAAAATAAACAGTAAAGATATAAAAGTTATGAAATGATTCGTTTTTATAGGTAGAGAAAATAACAACCAAGAATCAAAAATAAGCCAGACAAACAATAAGGAAATCCTAAAAACATCTCTGTCAATTTTTAAATGACTGAGTCCATAAACAAGAAAAGGTCCACCAGTCGCGAATATTCCATGGATAATTCCAGCAAGAAAAACCCAAAATTTTCCATAGAGTGGATGAAAGATTTTTAAAGGAATTTTTAAATATAATATAAGGATTTCTAAAGAAGATAATAAGAAAATCAAACCTGCAAAAATTTTTTTTATAGGTATGGATGAATATTTCATCATATTTGAAACATGCAACCCTAAGATAAACCCCACTAACATGTAAAGTAAAATGGATTTCAATAAAAACCTAATATCTATATATTTGTGATATAGTACTAAAAAATACAAAGACATGATAATATTAAATTTTAATACTAGGGGTAAAAGTTCGTAAAAATCAAAATATAAAATTCCCAATGACAAGATAAAGATCGTGCTTCCAAAACCACTGATGGTTTGAATCAAAAATCCAATAAATAACAAAAAAGCCAAGATAAGAAAATCCATTTTTTACGTTTTTTATTGCTAATTGATTTTACAACAAAAATCATGATGGAAATATAAAAACTATCATGTATAGTAGCCCATATAAAAATTTTTATTTGTATTAGATGCTTTTAGTTTGATTCATAATTCTAAGGATTTAAGTTTTAAATTCAATATTTTTATATGTAGTTTTAAGTTATAATATTATAAAGATCTTTTTACAGCATCGATATAATATAAAAATTATGCAAATTTTTTCATAAAAAAATGCAAAAAAAGAGATATCTCAATAGATGTGAAGGATATAAAAATCCAATTTCAAACTCGAAACGAACACAGGGTATGTATCAATCTAAGTAACATCCACTTTGAATTTTTAAAATCCCTTGCCAATAGAAAATTTGAAGGCAATATTTCAAAAACCATTCTGTATTTACTATCAAAATATTTAAAATATTTATACAAAATAAAAAAAATTGATATAAAACGAACATTAACGATTGACTATCAACCTCAAACAAAACAATATAAACGATATTGGATCACCATTAATCCCACCTACTGGGGGAATCTATACAACTTAAGATTTTCTCTTGGATATTCCATGAGTTTTATTTTAAGAATCATGCTTGACTGGGAAATGCAAGAAAACCAAGAACCCTATTTATCCATCATCATCCCCAAACCTGTAGAAAATGACCTCCCGTTGCAACATTTAACCCACAATCTTTTGAATAATTATGCACAAGGACTTAGGATGTATCATACATCAAGATGGGTATATTTATTTTTAAGTGGTTATTATTAGGTTTAATTGTGATGGAGTTGCTTGATTATCTCAAAAACTCATTGGGTTTAATTTGTAAAATTTATTAAATTCGTCTTATTAACTTGTCATTCTTCTCCCATTGATGATATGTTTTTGATTTTTAGCCTTTCTTTATTATTGAAACAATTATGAAATTCTTTTAAAATCAGTGGTAGATAGTCAGAATGATCTATCAAAACTTTTAAAAAGAATCTATTTAGAATGCTTTATCATTTTATGAAATAAAAAATGAATTTTCAGTAAAGTCATATCACAGAAATTAGAGCAAAACATGTATAATTTATAGAGAATATAAAGATGTGAGGGAAAAATAAACCTAAAGGTATCTTGCCGTTATCCTCGATGGTAGTTTTAAACAAGTTGCGAGCAAGGATGCTCGCAATACCTTAGGCAAAAGTAATCCCTAAGGGTACTACCATCCTGATGGAAGTAAAAAGAATCTGCATGCAAGGATGCTCGCAGTACGTTGGGCGGTAAGCTAATTTCTTAAGTTCTGTTTTTACCTCAACCTTAACCTATTAATGCTTGAGACGAGAGAGGTGGTTTTGCGAAGGTATGGGTAGGGAAGCGAAAACCCTCAATGTACTACCATTATCCTTGATGGTAGAATTCAAACAAACTGCGAGCAAGAATGCTCGCAATACCTTGATTTACTAAACTTCTCCGCGTTCTGTGTTGTTTTTTGAATTGTTTTTGTTAGAGAAAATAAGCAAAGGTCGGGGAGGGTTAGAAAGTAAGGTGTTGGATGTTAGGAGTAATTATGGTAAGGTGTGAGGAAGGAAACGAAAACCCCCAGGGTACTACAATCATCCTAATGATAGCGTTTTAACGTTCTGCGAGCATGGATGCTCGCAGAACCTTTGGGGGGTAAGGTAATTTCTCAACTTTTACCTCTACCGCAACCTTAACCTATTAAGTAGTGAGATGTGAAATGTGAAGGGTTTGGTTTATCGGAGATGCGAGCATGGACGCGAAAACAACAAGGTACTACCATCATCTTGATGGTAGCGTACAAAAATCTGCGAGCAGGGATGCTCGCAGTACCTTGGGCGATGGCACCCTCTACGGTACTTCCATCATCCTGAGGGTAGTTTATAAAAAGCATTGTGGTGGTTCCCCGTATGTTATTGAACCTTAACGTTCTTTTTATTCTATCAATTCTTTTGTTTTCTTTGTTTCTAAGGGTGAAGATCCTCCCTCTTTTTTCCTTGTTTCATGAGTCAAATAAACCTTTGCCTATATCCGATTTTATTAGATAAAAAAACTTCCTCTCTGAATCTTCCATATTTTCATAAAAAAATTCAAAAAATTCCATTGATTTGAATCATTTTTTTATAGACAAAAACACAAAAAGGAAAATGTTTCAGAGAATAAAGATGAATGCGAATAATATAAAAGTGATTTTTTTTGATTCAAAACCTTATGATGAATTGTATTTCAATCAATTCAACAAAAACTTTGGTTTTGAATTAAAATTTTTTAAAGAAAAGTTAGATCATGGGACAGTTGTACTTGCTAATGGTTATAATGTGGTTTGTGTATTTGTCAATGATGATGTTAATAGGGGTGTATTAAAAAAATTGAATGAATATAATATCCATCTTTTAACATTAAGATGTGCGGGATATAACAATGTAGATTTA
>JBEQAN010000069.1:0-6600 GCA_041640315.1 Leptospiraceae bacterium | reverse complement strand
ATTTTGATCAAATGAGTTCAACGAAATTTTTCTATCAACATTTAGAAGGAGAAGAATTTCAGATTTATAATTTAAAAATTACTTCTATTGGAGTTAAACATCCTGGTGGTAATTATTCTTATAAAATTAAAGAAAATGATAAAACCATTATCTTCTGTAGTGATGCAGAGTTTCAATTAGATAGTTTAAAAGATATGGATAAATATATACAATTTTTTTATAATGCAGATATACTTATTTTTGATACGCAATATACATTTGAAGAACAACTTACCAAGATTGACTGGGGACATAGCTCTGCTGCTATTGCTACTGATTTAGCTTTACGTTCAAATGTTAAAAATTTAGTTTTATTTCATCATGATCCTTCTTATTCAGATGAAGTTTTAGATGAAGTTTACATTAAAGCAAAACGATACAAAGATATGATTGATATTAATAATGAAAATCCCTTAAAAATCCATATTGCTTACGAAGGCTTAGAATTATTTGTTTAATTTATATTGTTTGATTGTTTGTACCATAGTTTCAACATTATACAAAGGTGTATTAGGATAAATGCCATGTCCTAAATTAAAAATATAGTTTTTTCTTATTGAGAAACTATTTAATATTTTTAAGGTTTCTTTTTTTACTCTTTCTGGATGACCATATAACACTAAGGGATCCAAATTGCCCTGTATGGCTATATGTTCTGGAATTAAGGAGATATCGTTAGTTCTCCAATCTAAACTGATACAATTAGGTTCCAGTTTTACAAGCAAGGGAATTAAATGGCTGTTATTTCCAACAAAAAGAATGATGGGAATTTTGGATTTAATTTCTTGTATAATGGCTTTCATATACGGATAACAAAATTCTTCGTAATGTTCGAGTGATAAAATCCCCCCCCAACTATCGAACAATTGAATGGTATTAACCCCAGCGTTGATTTGGTATTTTAAATAAGAAATAGTAAGCTGTGATAAGATCTGCATAAGTTCATGAAATTCTTTTTCAAAATAAAACATGAATTCTTTTGTTTTTTCAAATTTTTTTGAAGTTTTTCCTTCTATGAGATAGCTTAATAATGTAAAAGGAGCACCTGCAAAACCAATTAAAGTAATATTTTTATCAGTATTATCGATAAAATTTCGAATACCTTCTATAATTTCTTTAATATAAGGCACTTGTTTTTCTGGATCAAATTCTATGATTTTTTTATGATAAGTTTTATTATGGATATCGAAATTAATGATGGGACCTATATTTTCTTTAAAATGAATGGGGATTCCCACCCCATGGAGAGGTGTTAAAATATCTGCGAACATAATGATCCCATCCATTTGAAATCTTTTATAGGGTTGAATAGAAATTTCTATGGCTTTTTGGGGATGGGTAGAGAGTTCTAAGAAATCAAGATTCCCTTTGACTTGATTATATTCTGGTAAATATCTACCAGCTTGTCTCATATACCAAAATGGTATTCTATCTACTTCTTGGTTTAACAGAGCATTTAATAGTCTCATTTCTTTTATACCTCTTCCTTATATTCAATTGCTAAATCTGTTAATTCATAACCTCTACCATGACGTGTTAAAATATACTTAGGATTAGACGAATCCTCTTCGATGATTTTTCTTAATCGTAAAATGAAGTTATCTATTGTTCGATTGGTAGGATATTCCCCATACCATAATTTTTCTAAAATCATATCTCTACTTACTGGTTTTCCTTTATTTTCATATAACAAATATAAAACACCAGCTTCTTTATTCGTTAAAGTAAAAACTTCTTTTGTATCTAATCGAATAATTTCTTGTTTATGGAAATCAATAATACAATTACCAATTTTGATTTTATGAAAGCTTTTTTTCTTTAATTTAATTTTGATTCTTGCAATAAGTTCTTCTAATTCAAAGGGTTTAGTAATATAATCATCTGCGCCAATTTCAAATGCTTCGAGCTTTTGTTCTAAACGGTTTCTTGCAGTAAGAATGATAACTGGGACTTCCCATCGCGCTTTAATTTGTTTTGTAAACATCAAACCATCAATTTTTCCCGGTAGCATCACATCAATAATTACAAGATCATAATTCCATTGTTGTAAATAATGAACATCATGATTATAAAACTCTTCTACACTTTTATAATCAAAAACAATAAAATTTTCTTCCTGTAGGTTTAATTTTAATGTTGTTCTTATTATATCTTCGTCTTCTATAAGTAAAATTCGGTATTGTGGTGTATTAGGTTTTTTCATAGGATTGTAAATATAATTCAATGGTTAGACCCTTCTCTTGATTTTTAATTTTAATTTTTCCTTTACTTTTTTTTATAATTTTTTCAATATAATATAATCCCAATCCAGTTCCTTCTATATAACCATTTTCATTATGATATCGTGTATAGGGTTCAAAAAGTTTTTTAAAATTTATATTCTGGGGTAATCCCCAACCATTATCGCTTATGGTAATTTTAATATACTTTTTAAGATATCGATTGATTTTATCGATGTTTATATCAATTGTAACATCATCATTTGAATATTTTAAAGAATTTAAGATTAATTCTTTTAATACAAATAATAACCATTGAGATGGTATATTCAGACGTAATGGATTTATTTCCAAATGATGATTTATTTGGATTTTAACGTTTTTCTTTGCTATTTCTCCTTCTAATTCATTAATGATATTCTGAATTAAATCTAAAATTTTTATATCATTAGGTTTATTAAAATTCGAGATGTGAATTTCTTTATTGTATAGGATTCTTGAGAGTTTTTGATTTAGTAAATTGATTTCATATAAGCTATTAGAGATTAATTGTTTTAATAGATTATCCTTAATTTTTTTTTGTAATGTCTGTAGATTAAGTTTTATGGCAGTGATGGGGGTTTTTAATTCATGGGTAAAACTATTTAAAAAAATATTTTTTTCTTCTAAGAGTCTTCGTTGTTTATGATAATACATTAAAATTAAAATAGAAATAATAAAAAAAACAAGTAAAAAAAAGCTACCTTCAAAAATGAGCATTCTTTTATTTTTATTCAGAAATTCATTTCTTTGTTCCAATACTTCTTTTTTGATTTGATATTGTTTCGTTGCTTCGTCAAAATAAAAAGCTTCTTCATCAAAAACAATATGTTTTTCATTTAAATATGATAAGATTAGACTATCATTTTTTATTAAGAGATTTTTATACAATTCTTGATAGTTAAAAAAAAATATAAGCCACCATATCATTTGACCTGTGATTAACATCATCATTAATACAATATAAATATCTAACGTTTTAAAAATTTTCCGAAACAAATTGTTTTACCACCTCTATAAATTTATCAAGGTCTTCATATTCCATAGGAACACTTAAAAATCCAACTTCATATCCCGATGGGGCAAGATAAATTCCACGATTTAAACAATAATGAAATAATTTTGCATAAATCTTCATGGATTCTGGATTGATTTCATCTGCTCTTCTTGGGGGTTTTTCTGAGTTCATATAGATCCAGAAAATAGATCCAATTCTTGATACACCCCAAGGCAAAGATTTTTCTTTAAAAATTTGGTTTAAATGGGTTTCTAAATAAAAACCTTTCTCGTCAAGTTCTTTATATATATTATCATTTAATAAATTCAATTGGGCTAATCCGGATGCCATAGCCACTGGATTTCCACTCAGTGTACCTGCTTGATAGACTGGACCATCTGGTGATAACATATCGAAAATCTCTTTTCTTCCAGCAAAAGCTCCAACAGGTAAACCACCACCAATAATTTTGCCATATGTTACGATATCAGGATAGATATTATAATAACCAGCTGCACCAGAAAAACCAATTCTAAAACCCGAAATAACCTCATCAAATATCAATAAACTTTGATGATCAAAAGTAATTTTTCTTAAAAATTCAAGAAATTCTCTTCTTTGCAACAATAATCCATTATTGGCTGGAATGGGTTCAATGATGACACAGGCAATCTGATCTTGATACTTTTTGAAGGCTTCTTTTACAGATTCTTCATCATCTAAGGGTAAGATGATAGTATGCTCTGTAAAACTCTTAGGAATACCAGCAGAACTTGGCTGCCCAAAGGTAATAAGTCCAGATCCCGCTTTTACAAGAAGAGCATCTACATGACCATGATAGGATCCTTCGAATTTAATGATTTTACTTCTATCCGTGAAACCTCTGGCAAGTCTTATTGCACTCATTACTGCTTCTGTACCAGAGCTAACAAATCGTATTTTTTGTATAGTGGGAATCTTTGGATTAATACTATCGATAATTTTTTTTGCGAGTTCTACTTCTAATTCATTAGGTATGCCGAGCGATAGAGCTTTTTTTAGTTGTTCTTCAATTGCACGAAGAATCTCGGGATGTCTATGTCCATGGATTAAAGGACCCCATGAATTACAAAAATCTAAGTACCGATTTCCATCAAGATCTATGATATAACAACCATTTGCTTCTTTTATGAATATAGGGGTTCCGCCTACCTGTCTAAAAGCCCTTACAGGACTATTGACACCGCCGGGTAAATACTGTAATGCTTCTTGATATTTGATTTGACTTTTGTTAAAATTCATATAACAAACCTTTTTCTAAATAGTTTAAGATTTCTTGTACTTTAAAGGTTTTTGCGAAGTGATATCCTTGATAATAAGAAATTCTTTTGGAATTCACTAATGCTTTAAAGATATCTGAATTTTCTATTTTATTAGCTATAATTTTTGTTTTAAAAATGAAATAGATAGAGTCAATAATTTGAAGTAATATTTTTAACTCATTATTATCATTGATATTAAAATTAATCTTTAAATAATCAGGTTTAATTTTAAAAAGTAATGGTAAATTTGTATCATGAGAGGTAAAATCATCAATACAAATTGAAAACTTTTTTTCTTTTAAGTTTAAAAGAATTTCAAAACTATGTTTTGGATTTTGAGTTAACGTAGTTTCTGCTATTTCTAAGATAAATAATTCTGTCGATAGATTGTATTCATAAATTGTATTAGTTAAGTAATTAATGAAATTTACATCATAAAACATTCTGGAAGATATATTAAGATGTATAGGAATTCGAAAATGTGGGTTTTTGCTCAAAAAATCAACTACTTTTAAAATTACGAACTTATCAATTTCGAAGATAAAACCTTTTTGTTTTGCAATCTCAAGAATCATGTTCGTATTTACTATGCCATAGTTTTCCATTTTCCATCTTAAAAATACTTCTAGTGCCTCAATGGAAAACTGTTTATTTTCTAAATTTGTGTAAATAGGCTGAAAAACAATTTCAAAATTTTTAAAGTTATTTTTGTAGCTTTCGATTAATTGCTTTTCAATTTCATATTTAAATTTCAAATCATTTTCTAAGTCAGAAGAGTAAAAGGCATAGGAATTTTTATCTACCTTTTTTGCTTTATACATTACATAGTCGGCTTTTTTTATAAGATCTTTTACGGTTTCTCCATCATCGGGGAATATACTTATACCAACACTTAAGGATATAGGAATTGATTGATTTTCTATGACAAAAGGTTTTTCGAAATGAGAAAATATTTTTTCTAATACTATGTTGATGTCTTCTTTCTTTGCTAAATCATTTAATAAGATTAAAAATTCATCGCCACCTTTCCTAGTAATAAAATCATCAATTCTTAAACAGGATTCGAAAATTGTAGCTACTTTTTTTATAATTTGATCCCCAATTAAATGACCGTAGGTGTCGTTGATGAATTTGAACTTATCTATATCAATAAAAAGTAATGCTAAAATTTTATTTCTTCTTTTAGCTGATGTAATAGCTTTATCAAAATTTAGTTCAAAGATGGGAAGATTAGGAAATCCAGTAACGCTATCGTAATACCCATCGTGGATCGTACCAAGGTATAATATTTCGTTGTTATATTCAAAAGGAACAATATTCAAAGGAGTTTCTAAAAGAATTTCATTATGAGAGTTAGTAATCTTTGCATTTAAAGTCATAAAAAAATGCTGATCTTTTAATCTTTCGGGGTTAATTTCGATTTTTCTTGCGAGTAGATCTTCTGGTTTTAATTGGATTAAATGATAAAAACGTTCATTTGCGAATAGAATTTTACAATCTTTATTAAAAATAATAAAGGGTATATCGATAGAAAATAGGATATTTTCTAATAATTTTATATCAAAATTGATGAGAGAAAATTGATTTTTAAAGGAATTCATAATAATGTACCCGTTCTCCCTTTTTTACGTTTTGCTTTAATTCTTTGTTAAGTATAAGTTCATACTCATTAGGTGGAATACCACCCCCAGGCCGAAGAGCAATTAAATCTTCTTTTGTAATTTTGTGTCCTTTTTCTAAATCTTTGTTATAAAACAGAGAACGTCGACCAAAGATTCGGACATTTTCTTCAGAATCTAAGGGAATTTTATTGGGCTCACCAATGGATTGGTAAATGGTTTTTAGATCCTGTTTTAAATTTCTTAATTCCTCTGGTGTCATAGATAAGGATTGATCTGGACCTGGAAGTTTTTTGTCTATAGTAAAATGTTTTTCAATTGCACTAGCTCCAAAAAGAAATGATGTTATGGCAATTAAATTTCCTATGGTATGATCAGAAATGCCA
>JBEQAN010000068.1:0-6644 GCA_041640315.1 Leptospiraceae bacterium | reverse complement strand
AGAATAAAACTTGATTTCTTCCACGTCTTTTACATTCATAAAGAGCTTGATCTGCTCGTTCAATCAAATTTTTATTTGTTTTAAGATCCAAATCGGGTCTAAATTTAGAAATTCCAGCAGAAGCTGTGACTCTTAATTCTTTCCCTTCGTGATAAACTCTTAAATTCTCTACATTTTTTCTAAATTCTTCTCCAAGTTGTATCGCTTCTTCATCACTTTTTAATGAAGGCATAACTAAACAGAATTCTTCGCCGCCATATCTTGCAGCAAAAAAATTAGGGTTCTTTTTCGCAATAGATTGCAAAACTCCAGCAACAGCTTTTAAAACTTCATCACCTGCTTGATGACCATAGGTGTCGTTAAAATTTTTAAATTTATCCACATCTGTTAACATAAAGTATAAATTCGTTTGTTGCTTATAGGCTTTCTCTCTTTCGTCTTTTAATCGCGATTGCAAATAAGCATGATTTTTTAGTCCCGTCATCATATCAACAGTAGCTCTTTCGTATAACCAAGCGTTATAAACTGCAATAGCACCAAGAGACGCTAAATTGATCAAAAATTCCATTTCTGTTTTTGTGTACTCATCCCCTATGATTTTACTACCAAGAATAATGACTCCAATTAAAGATTCCTTAACATGCATTGGTACAATTAAGTGAGCTCCAAGTTCTTTTAAAATTTGCAGTTCTTTTTCGTTCTTTAAAACATCCAGTTTATCTAGTTCTTCAATTGTATATGCTTTTAATCCCCCCTTATCTCTATTATTGCTAATTAAATTCAAAAGCGAAGATTCCAAACTTAATTTATAATATTCAATATTTTCTTTTGCTTCAAAACCTTTATAGTCTGGGTCTAACATTAAATACCCAAGATCCATATCAGGCAGCAAGAATAATGCAGCACTTAGTGTTTGAACTTGAGCTAAACAAATATCTGTTAAGGAATTAATAAGTTTTTTATAATCTAAAGTGGAATTCAGTGCCCGCGAAATCTCTATCAATTGCCTTTGATCATATATCTTTTTTTCGTAATTTAATATTTCTAATGGATAATCTATTTTCTCTTCCGAAATTGACATTTTTACCTCTCTCTTTGTATATATATTAATGAACGTATTTTTTTTGTCAATTCATTACTTAATATCATTGTAATATTGTTTTAGAGGGATTTTTTATTTTTCTTTAGAAATAAAAAACCCCTTATATCACTCCCTATATTTCAATACTCATTAAAAATTTCAACTTGCCGATATCTCAATTATGATTATGGAACACTTAAAAGGATATTTTGATTCCAAAGAAAAAATCATCACAACCCTTGCCTTGATGGGACTTACAGCTGGAGCAACAGCATTCATACAAAATCAGTTTCAAACAAATCAGTGTATTATCAATAAACCAGCATTTATCCATTTTAAAAACCAAGATGTTAAGCAAGGAATCTTATACTCCATAGAAAATGAATACATTTCAATACAAGAATCACATCAAGATATAGATGCTCAGTCTATCAATTCCCTTGTTAAATTTTCTTTAGATCAAATTCATAAAATTATATTTTATGGAAATGAAGAATCCCTTTCAATGGACTTAAAACAGGATTCAACTAAAAAATACTATGATAATTTCATAGGAAATTATAAAATTCTTGCAGGAGGGCATGAGGGATATCTATCTATTTACTATACAAAGTCTGGTTATCCCAGTGGATATGTAAAATTTCCTAAGTGGGGTAAAGGAGAAATAGAGCTCCTTCAGTATATGGAATTTCAAGGACAAACCATAAAATTTATTCGAGCCTGCTCGGGTCAAGCCTGTAGAGAAATAGGTTCACCATATGAATTTAAACAAATATTTGTTGGTTCTTTCAATGAAAAAGGAGAATTAGAAGGGAAATATTCTGGGACTCATAGCTCAGGTCAATGGAAAGCGGTGCGTATCCCATAAAAAACAAAAAAATTTGTAATTCATCTTTTCAATCAAAACTAATTTTATTATTGACTACATATCCCATTTTCTTTTAAATATATAAACATATATTTAGTTTAAATATGGATACTACTATAAAAAATCGCATGATGATTTCTGAAATTCCTGTAGAAGCATTAAAAGGTTTAGGAGATACAAAAAAGAAGATTTTGAATAAAATAAATATCTTTACTATAGAAGATCTTTTATATTATTTTCCAAGAAGATATGTGGATAGAAGTATACATAATCAATTCTTTCTACAAGAAGGAATGATTACACTTCTTGTAAAGATTCAATCTTCTTACATTGCCCATGGAAAAAAATCAAGACTCATCGTTCAAGCCAGAACATTACAAGAAAACCCTATCCTATTATTATTTTTTAATGGAATCAATTACTATAGATATGCTTTAAAAAAAGATCAAACCTATATTGTGTCGGGGAAATTAGAAATGTACAAGGGAACGCCCCAGATGATCCATCCAGAACTTGAAGCTATAGACGAAGAAGATTTGGAAAATGCCATTCATAGTGGAGGGATTATCCCCATATATTCCACAACAGAAGAGATGAAAAAAGTAAATCTTGATAGTAGAGGAATAAGGAAATTTATTCACCAAATTATACAAAAATTGCAACATGAATGGATTGTACCAGAACTCCTTCCAGAAACCATTAGACAAAAATATCAATTTCTATCACGTAAAGATGCTTTAGTCCAAATCCATTATCCAGAAAATAAAGAAACCTTAAAAATTGTAAGAAAAATCTTAAAATATGAAGAGTTATTCTTATTTGGAACATTAATGCAAAAGAAAAAAGAAAAACGAAAATCCTATGCAAAATTTCTCAAACCTAAAAAATTTGGAGAATGTAATCTCTTTAAAATACTTCAAGATAATCTTCCTTTTAAACTAACTCAAGGGCAAATGCAGGCTATTGAAAAAATCATTCATGGTTGTCAAAGAGATCATATGTCTGCTTATCTCTTACAAGGTGATGTTGGTTCTGGAAAAACCTTAGTAGCTTTTGCAGTTGCCCTCCATTATATTGAACAGGGTATACAAGTTGCCATGATGGCTCCTACCGAAATCTTAGCAAGACAACATTATAATACTTTAACTACCTTACCAGGATTACTTCCTGGTGTATATCTTGACTTACTTACTGGAAGTGAAACTAAAAAAAATAAAGAAAAAATTCTTGATCGAATTGCAAGAGGCGATAGCAATTTTATCATTGGTACTCATAGTTTAATCGAAGATAGTGTAAAATTTCATCGTCTTGGTCTTATTATCATTGATGAACAACATCGTTTTGGTGTAAAACAACGAGAACTATTAAGACTCAAAGGTGAAAATCCAGATCTAGTAGCAATGACAGCAACCCCTATACCCCGTTCTTTATGCTTAACCATTTTTGGAGATTTGGAATTAGTCTATTTAAAAGAAAAACCAGCAGGAAGACAACCAGTAAAAACCATGTGGTTGAAAGAACATCAACGAGAAGGTCTATATAAATCGATTAGAAAATATATTAGCGCAGGTAGACAATGTTATATTGTTTATCCCGTCATTGAAGAATCAGAAAAACTTGATCTTAAAGCGGCAACAGAAGCTTATGAAGAATTAAAACATAAAATTTTCCCAGACTTTTGTGTAGAATTAATCCATGGAAGAATAAAAGCAGAAGAACGAGAACGAATTATGAGAGATTTTAGAAATGGAAAAATTCATATCCTTGTAAGTACCACCGTCATAGAAGTGGGTGTTGATGTTCCCAATGCAACCATTATGGTAATAGAGCATGCAGAGCGATTTGGAATTTCTCAACTACATCAATTACGTGGTAGAGTTGGTAGAGGAACAGAAGAATCCTATTGTATTTTAGTATCTAATAGTGATTCAGAAACTGCAAGAGAGCGAATTGAGGCTATCGTAAATATACAAGATGGTTTTGAACTAGCAGAAATAGATTTAAAAATCCGTGGACCAGGTGAGCTATTAGGTATAAAACAACATGGATTACCGAATTTCAAAATCGCAGATTTTGTAAAAGATAGAAAATTAGTTGAGCTATCTTATCAAGATGCAGTAGAAAATTCAGAATTAAATCCACATGCCATTAAATTTATCCAAAAAACTTTCGAAGAAGGAATTATTGTATTTCCCAATTAATCTATCAATAAATTTTTTTTATAATTAATTTTAAATAATTTTATATCCAATGAATCAACTTTTAAATACAAATAAATAGGGAATTATCAATAAAGATTGACATTAATTTCAACTATTAGAAATAGATTTTAATGTTAGAAATTCTTAAAAAGAAAATTGCAAAGTGGAAAGAGGGAACAGAATATTTAAATTATGGTAGAGATATCATCTCTGATTGGGCCTTTCAATATATAGAAAAACAATATAAATTAAATCATAAAAATCATTTTATTATTTTTGATCATGGTTGTGGGCATGGAGATGATTTATTGTTAATTCAAACAAAGGTAAAAAATATCTTTCCAGAGATAAAACTAAATCTATTTGGAATAGAGAATTATCAACCTTTCGTTGAAGAATGTAAAAAAAAAGGTATCCATGTATTTTCATTAGATCTCGAAAAAGAAGTCTATCCATTAAAAGATGAAAGTGTTGATATTATAATTTCTAATCAAGTATTGGAACACACGAAAGAAATTTTTTGGATTATGGAACAGTTTACAAGGATCTTAAAACCAAATGGAATCTTAATTATTGGTGTTCCAAATCTTGCAAGCTTACATAATAGAATTTTATTGCTATTGGGAGAACAACCCACCGCACAACAATCTCTAGGACCTCATGTGCGAAGTTTTACTTTCCCAGATTTAAAACGATTTGTTGAAAGTAATGGTTTTTTTCGATTTATAGAAAGGAAAGGATCTAATTTTTATCCCTTTCCTCCACCTATTAGCAAAATTTTAGCTAAATTATTTCCTTCTTTCGCTTGGGGACTATTTGTAAAATTTATTCGAACAGAAAAAAAAGGTCATTTTCTTGCTTACTTAGAGGAAAATTTTTTAGAAACACCTTATTATGGTTCCCCACAAAATCCAGTTATTAAGAAAAAAATCAAATACTATGACTCCTATTAAAATATATAAAAAAAGACAAGAATCAAAGCAACTCTTTTTAATTCAAGCATTAGTACCAGAATTTTTATATAAAACTTATCAAATCCCCGGTCAATATGCAATCCTGAGTACGGATCAAAAAAATAAAATTTATCTTTCCTTCGCTAATGCTCCGAGAAATACACCGAATTTATGGGAATTTTTAATCAAAAAAGAAGGAGAGGTTGCAAATAAACTTTTAGAATTAAAGGAAGATGACGAATTTTATTTACTAAATATTGAAGGTAAAGGATTCCCCATAGAAAAAATCAAAAATCAAAATCTTGAATGTTTTGCTATGGGGAGTGGTATCGCTCCTATTCGAGCTTTAATCCAATATATTTATCAAGAATCCATACCATTAAAACACTTAGAATTATGGGTTTGTTCATTTACAGAAAATCATCAAGCTTTTAAAAAGGATTTAAAACATTGGGAAGAACTATTTAATATTCATTATATTTATGATCAAATTCCACCATATAAAAATGTAATCCAAATTTTAAAAGAATCTAATAGAGATTATAGGGGAAAATTAGTAATTTGGATTGGTTCACAACAATTTGGAAACGATCTTTGGAATGTTTTAAAAGAAAAAAACTTAGCAAAAGAAGCATTCATAACAAATATCTAATTTAATTTTATCCATCTGCTTTTTTTCAAAAATATATTGAGATAACTCTAAACAAAACAAATAAATTTTCAATTCAAAAGAATTGACCTATATTCGATTAAAAAAATAGGTGATAATCATAATAATGAATCATATTGTTGAAAAATTAAAAGTTTATATTAAGTTAATTCGTGTTTATCAATGGACTAAAAGCGGTTTTGTCTTCCTACCTTTTATTTTTTCAAATGAAGCGATAGAAATTGCCTTAGATCCCTTCTCTACCACATCCTTTCATGCTTATATAAAAATCATTTTTTCATTTTTTTCTTTTTCTTTTATTGCAAGTTCTGTTTATATACTAAATGATTGGAAAGATCGTGAATTAGATAAATTAGATCCTAAAAAACGATTAAGACCCTTAGCAAGTGGTAAGGTATCTTCCTTAGAAGCTATAATTTTATTTTTTCTCCTATTTGTTTTATCCATTTTCCTATCATTTCAATTAAATCTTATTTCTCTTAGTTTTATATTAATTTATTTTGTATTAAATATATTTTATTCTTTCGGTGCAAAAAAAGTATTACTTTTAGATGTTTTCCTTATCTCTGTTGGATTTGTTTTAAGAGTTTTATTTGGTTCCTATGCAATGGAAATCCCAGCAAGTCCATGGTTAATCAGCACAACTTTTTTTATAGCATTATTTCTTGGATTTTATAAACGTTTCTTTGAGATTACTATTGCACCTGCAGAAGAAATGATTGGAGGACAATATAGACGCGAATTTCTAAAAAGTTTTATAGATATCTCTGCTGGATTAGCTATTATGACCTATTCTTTATATACCATTACAGGTACTCATGCTGATGCAAAACTTTATTGGACTATACCTTTTGTTGTTATGGGCATATTC
>JBEQAN010000067.1:0-6688 GCA_041640315.1 Leptospiraceae bacterium | reverse complement strand
CTATGCCCCAACCTGGGGTTTTCTTTTCGTCAATATTTTTATCAACAAATTTTTGTGATGCAGCGAATTCGCCTTCTAATTCAACAAAGTAATTGTTTAAAAGATATTTAAGGGATAATAATCCTTTTAGTGGGGGAATTTCTGGAAGATTGGTATGTTCTGTTCTATTGATTCCTCTTGCATAAGAAAGACCAATTTTTGCTAAATATTCACTTGAAAGTTGATATTTTAGATTCACTTCACCACCATAAAGAAATGCATTCACTTGTTTATGGGTTTTTCCAAATCTTCCATAGGGATACATCGGAGAAGGCATAAGAATTCCAGCATAGTTAGTTATGATTGAATTTATATATTCATAGAATTTAGTCATTGGTGTTAATGCAAGAGTATATAAAGGATCTTGTTTACTTATATTATTTAAGAAATGTTCGGGTGTATTTCTTACGATGGTATAATTTCCAAGGGAAGAATAAAAGAGATCTACTTCTAATTTAGTTTTATCATTTTTTAATTCAATACCAGCATCAATTTGTCTATTATGAGTAGGTTTTAATAAGGGATTTCCTACAAAGTCGGGTGCTTGAATGGTTCCCATACGTAAGAGGGCAAAATAGAGTTCTTGCGGATCTGGGAATCTTGTTGCATAACCTATACCTAATTTTGCTATGAAATCCTTCGAAAGTTCATATTCCCATTTTGAATAAGCACCACTTCCAGCAAGTTCCCTTTTCGGTTCTTTTTGGGGGATATAAACTTCTGCGTCAAAAACTGTATAGGCTTCTGTATAAGATGAATAATTAAAATTTATGATAGGATCATAAAAAGGATAGTATATATTGTAAACGATTCTTCGATCTGTTTTTGCTTTTGTTGAGTGAAGATCATATCTAAAACCAAGTTTATGTTTTATTTTATCTAATTTGTGCTCATTTTCTAAATAGAGGCCTACGTTATTAGCGATAGTTTGGGGAATAGCATTTTGAGTTCTATAATCAGTCATCATCATACCACCCATCATACCACCAGACATACCGCCACTCATACCACCAGACATACCACTAGGCATGCTCATTGCAGGAATTTCCTTTTTAATGTTCGTGGGGAATGGCATACGCATGGTGGTTTCTACGTTCCATTTTCTAAGATATGTATCTATCCCAAATGTAGTTTTTTGGAATAAATTAGTTTCAACATCAATACGAGCAC
Organism: Leptospiraceae bacterium; assembly: GCA_041640315.1. Classification (GTDB taxonomy): domain Bacteria; phylum Spirochaetota; class Leptospiria; order Leptospirales; family Leptonemataceae; genus SKYB61. The sequence continues at coordinate 5,479 of JBEQAN010000067.1, read as the reverse complement.
CATTTACACTAGAAGTAGCCCAACTTCTCATTCCATATTTTCTGGAAAGTGTATTTTCTGAACAATTGGTAGAATTTGAATAAGAAGAACAACGAAGTTCATCAGTCATGTCATGTAAGGTTTCATTTCCGTAAATTTTTAACGATAGTTTTTTTATGGTTTCATTTAGATTTTTAATAGAATATTTAATGGATCCTTTTTTAAAATCATCCCAGATCATATCCATTAATAGGTATGGTGTTAAACTATTAGATGTAGTAAAATAATATCCTTCAATTTCTAATTCTTGATTTGGGTTAAGATTAATAATGGTTTTTAAATTTGCTGTCTTTTTTTCTGTAGATATATTTCTACTTGTATATTCATAACGATTTTGTGAGGGAGCTGTAAAATAATCAAAGGGGAGGAGATCGGGATATTCATAATTTAATTTTTGAACATTAAAAGATGTTCCATCTATTGTTATGTTTTGTGGGAAAGGTAAAAAGAATTGAGGATGATCAAAATCTGGGTATAGTTTTGTCAAAGAATTTCCTTTTCCATCTTTATATGGTTTGTAGCCTTGATAACTTGCACCAACTGAAATTTTAAAGGTCTCTAAACCATATGAGGTTTGAAAGCTTACGATATTTTCATGATAGCTACCAGTTTGAATTTTTACAGTATTTTCTAACCCTAAGTTGATATCTTTTGTTTCTGTTATAATAGCACCGCCCATACTCCCTTGATTTCGAACATCATAGGGACCTTTTATGACTTGAATCGATTTAATGTTATCAAGAATAATTAAGCTTGAGGCTGGATCCATTCTATTAGGACAAGCACCATATGCTTTATCACCATCTAAGAGAACATTTATATTGTCTCTAGTCAATCCTCTTAGATTAAGATCAAGAGAAGATTTACCGCGTCTTGTAAAATGTAAGCCTTCAATTTGTTTTAATCCTTCTGTTGCTTCTGTATAACCTTTCTGATTTATTTCATCTATAGTAAGTCGTTTTTCAATTACAACGATTGTCCCTTCTTGTGCAAAAACCCATTGAGCTACAAATAAGCTAATAACTATAAGGTATTTCCATTTAAATTTCATATAACCTCCTTAAGGATTACAGTTTTAAATTTTTTAAGTTTTAATAATAAAGTTTATTTAAGGTAAGATTTTAGGGAATATAGGGAAAGTTATACGATAGGTGGTGCTCTGATGGATTTATTGTTTTTAAATAAATTTAAAATGACAGTTTGATGTAAGAATTTGTATTTTTCTTCTTGAAGGTTGATATAGGTTTTAAAAGTACTAATTCCAATTAAAAAAGGAGTAATTATTGGTAATAAATGATAGTTATGAGAAATTTTCCATACGATGTAATCATTTCTTTCTAAGCGAATATCATTGCTACATATTTCTTCTTCAATATGTTCGTAGTTTTGATGGCTTTTATCTTCGTGAATGGAGAATTGGGTTGAAATGATAGTTTTGTAAGATAAAGAATGTAAAAGATAAATTTCTTTTAAACTGATGATCGAATTTAAAAATAATATAATTATTACAAGCGAAGATATTAATTTATTTTTGTAAATTTTCTCAATATCCATTGTCTATATCAATAGTTATCAGATAGCTATTTCCAATTAAAATATTCGATAATTAAAGTCAATCCTAATTTAAAATTTTTTGATCTTAAAATAAGAAAAATTATGAATTTATAGAAAAAAATTTTTAAATATAAATCTTTAATTCTAATGGAATTTCCAAAAATAGGGAAATTTAAATTTATTTTCAATTAATAAGGTTTTTGAATTTTTGTTCATATGAAAATTTTTAAGAAAAGAGTGTATGTCATGTTATTTATTATCTTAATAATAATTGTTATATATTTTCTATCACAGTATATATGGAGAGAAAAGCGTTGGCGCTATATTGTAATTCATCACTCTGCATCGGATATTGGAAATTTAGAATACTATAGACGTTTACATCAAGAAGAACGAGGATGGGATGATATTGCGTATCATTTTGTTATTAATAATGGAACTTTGCAAACAGTACCTGGACAAATCGAAGAAAGTGATTTGTGGAAACAAAGAAGACCGGGATATTCCACCAAAAATTGGTTAGTAAATACCTTTGGGATTTCAATTGTTCTAGTAGGAAATTTAGAAAACCACCCCCCACTTCCACAACAATACGAGTCCCTTTTAAATTTATTAGAAAGACTTGCAAGAGAATATCATATCCCCCCCGAGCGGGTGTTTGGACATAGAGAAATTCAAAATACAAAATGCCCAGGAAAGTATTTAAATATGGCGAAAATTCGCTTAGAACTAAAAGATCGATTAAAAGTTAAAAAATAATTTCATTTTCTTTTATAAATTTTTTAAAATAATTATAATATTCCTCAAAATTGTCATCAATAGATTTTGCATGTTCTGAACCCCATTCTGTTAGAATCAATGCTTTTTTATCTACTCTTAGCGCTTGATAGACTTCTTCTGAATGATAATATAAAGTATAGTCATCACTTTTGGAATGATATATTAATATAGGACAAGCGATATCTTTTGCATATTTTCTGGGAGAAGCATCATAAAGATTTGCACCTGTTCTTAAATTTGCCACCAAAAAAGCACCTGTTAGAAAAGGTAAAGCTGCTTTTGTATATAGTTTTATCCCTCTTTCTTTTGCTATTGTATAAAAATCAGAAAAAGGAGACTCCGCTAAGATCATTTTAAAGTTTCGTTTGGAATAACCTGCAGTTTGAATGCTAATTGCTGCACCCATGCTTTCACCAAATAATACAATTTGATCATCATTTAATTTTGTTTTTTCTTTAAACCAATCGATGATTTCTAATAAGTCAAATTTTTCATAATAACCAAATGTTCCAAATTCTCCCGTACTCTTGGCATGATGTCTCGCATCAAACATAAAATAATGGCATTGATATTCATTGAATAATGGAGTGTATGTTAACATTCTGATTCTTGTCCCTCTATAACCATGATGAAAGATCACTCCACAATCATTTGTTCCTTTGAAATACCACCCAGAGATTATGACTCCATTAACGGGAAGTTCTATTTCTTCTGGTTTAGCAAGATTTACTTGTTCAATACTATGAATTTTATTAGTTTTTATGTCGTCTTCATGGGATCGTGGACTAAAAAAGACGAGTTTATTAGAAAAATACCAAGAAACTCCCCCATATGTGATGATAAGGATTGTAATCACTATTAAAATTATACTGAATTTAACTTTTTTATTTTTCATAATCCAGACTATTTATAATCTTGAATTTAATGTCAATAATATTTTCTTAAGTAATTATAAAGATTATTTTATAAAAAAAATACTAAATGTTTTGATTTTTAATAAAAAAAGTTTGATCCAATACTACGAATAATTATTAAGTAAAATAAAACAATTTACAGGAAAAAAAACGAATGCTTTATGGAATAATTTAAAAACAATTGGAGGAGTCAATGTATATCGAACTACAAAAAAAAGAAAACTATGGTATTATTACTCTAAGTAGAGAAAATGCCCTTAATGCGTTAAATTCAGATCTCTTGGCAGACATAAGAGAAGCACTAAAAGAATTAATTGGAGATCGAAAAATGAGAGGCGTTATATTTACTGGAAAAGGCGAAAAAGCTTTTTGTGCTGGAGCTGATGTTACAGAAATGAAAGATTTAAAATATGATGGAGCAGAAGAATTTGCTCGAAAAGGTCATAAAACTATGAATATGATAGCAAGTTCAGATTTGATATCAATTGCAGCTATTAATGGATATGCCTTAGGTGGTGGTTTAGAACTTGCCTTAGCTTGCGATATTAGAATAGCTTCAAAAAATGCAAAATTAGGTTTACCAGAAACTGGACTTGGACTAATTCCAGGATTTGGGGGAACTCAACGATTACCGCGTATCATTGGAAGAGGTTTAGCCCTTGAAATCATATTAACAGGTGAACCAATTGATGCAGAGCGAGCTTATAGAATAGGATTGGTAAATCATGTTGTAGAAAATCCCCATGAATTATTACCCAAAGCAGAAGAATTAATGAAGAAAATGTTAGAACATAAAGGTATTGAAGCACAAAAAATGGTAAAATGGTTGGTATATTCTGGAACAGAATTACCTTTGCCTGCTTCTTTAGAACGGGAAGTTACCACTTTCGCAGAAATGTTTGAAAAGGGTGAACCTCAAATTGGAATTAAAGCTTTTCTAAATAAAGAAAAACCTGTATTTTAGATAAAAAAATTTTTCATCGTTGAATTTAAAAATGAAAGTCAATGATTTGACTTTTAATTTATTTTACTTAAAATGGATTTAGAAAATAATTTTCCGCCGATCGATTTATCTGTTTTGGATTTAATGCCTATTCCAATTCTTGTGACTAAGGATTGGAATGTTATTTATACAAATCCAGAGATAAAAACGATTTTAAAGGATTTCGATATATCGAATCGGAATATCTTAGAATTTTTTTCAGAAGAACAAAAAAACTTTCTTAAATTTCAATTAGCTACTTTAAAACCCGAATCTTATCGTTCCTTTTCTTTGATTTTTAATATTCACAATCAACAAATCCCACTTTTTTTTGTAGTAAAATTAATTAAAAATACAAAGGGAGACTGTTATTTTATTATTCTCATCCAAAGAATAGAAGAAGTAGAATTAAAATTTAAAAATCTTAATAGAATTGTCTTAGAAACTTTTACCCTCTCTAGTCCAGAATTATATGAAAGTCTTATAAAAAAAATTGTAGAAGTGTATGGGATGGCGGGGGCTATATTATATGTTGAAAAAAATACTCTCCAAAAAGATCATTTCCTTCTTTTTTATGCGAAAGATAAAATCAACTTTGATCGTTATAAATTTTCAGAAAAATTAAAAAATAGATTAGATAAATATGGTTCTTTAATTATAGAAAAGGATTTTAAAAAATATTATACTGAGGATTTTCTTAATGAACTTGGAATAGAATCTTTATTAGGAATTAAAGTCGATCTTCATAACGATGAAAGACTTTATTTAATTATATTTTCAAAGGATCCACTTAATAATATTGACGAATTACATCTTACTTTGTCAGTTTGTAGTATTAAAATAATCAGTGAATATATACGTGATACACATTATTCTAAATATGAAAATTTTTATAAAACTTTTTTATATACTAATGATGCAGTTTTTATTTATGATTTTCAAGCGGATAAAATTATCGATTGTAATCCAGCTTTTTGTAAATTAGTCAATTATAATTTAGAAGAAGTAATTGGTAAAAGTATTTTTGAAGTAATTGGAGATGAATTTGGTAAAAGGTATAAAAAAATATTTAATTATTATTATAATAAAAATAAACTAAAAAATAGTAAGATGCGATTGATGATTAAAAATTCAATTGGTATGGAAATTCCAATAGAAGCATCCATTACGTATATTAAACAAAAACGTCAAAGTTTAATATTAGGTATTT
>JBEQAN010000066.1:0-6688 GCA_041640315.1 Leptospiraceae bacterium | reverse complement strand
AAGGGAGATTTGCCATTTTGGGTTTTAAATCCTTATCCCGATGCGCCAGAAATGCCTTTTGGTTATTTAACCACAATTTATGTATGTATGATTCCACCACTATGGTTTAAAGTGATTCATCCTAAGCTCGAAGAATGGGATAAAAAATATGCAAGCCCAGAAGAATTAAAACTAATTAAAGAATATTATGAAAAAAATAAAACAAAGATGGCGGCATAATGCCATCTTCGTTGACAATTTCTTTTAATAAGTTAAAGGCATAAGTATGAAGTTATTAAATTTTTTTAACAAAAAAAATCAAATTTATAAAATCAAAATAGAACCCTTAAACGAAGAATTTGAGATTGAACCAAATAAAACAATTCTACAATCATTACTAGATAAAGGAATTCAATTCCCACATAACTGCAGGGTAGGAAGCTGTACGACCTGTGCATCAAAATTAAAAGAAGGTAAAGTAAAAGAATTAACTGATAAAGCATTTGTTTTAACAGAAGAACAGCTAAAAGAAAATTATATTTTAGTTTGTCAATCGATTCCAAAATCTGATTCTATTATAATAGAAAATCATAAAATAAAACAAAAAGAAGATTATATTCCAGCCAAAATAATAGAAGTAAAACCACTTACACATGACATAGTAGAATTAATGATTTCATTGGAAAAACCAGTTTTTTATAAAGCTGGACAGTATATAAATTTTATATTTGATTGGTTAGAACGACCGCGAAGTTATTCAATGGCTAATCGTCCAAGTAGTAAAGGAACAAAACAATTAAAATTTTTTATAAGAAAAGTACCTAAGGGAAAATTTACGGAGTGGCTTTTTAATAATGAAAATGTTATAGGAACTTCGTTTTATGTCTCCCAACCCGAAGGGAATTTTTATTTAAGAGATTCACAAAAACCTATTATATTTATTGCTGGTGGTTCTGGACTTTCCCCTATTTTCTCTATACTAGAAGATGTGATTTTTAATCAAGATGTGATAGGGAATAAAAAGCAGATTTTTAGAGACGTGATACTACTTTTTGGAGTACGAACAGAAAATGATCTTTATAAATTACAAGAACTACAAACTTTTCAAACCTATTGGAAAGGGAAATTTGAAATTAAACCAGTTTTATCCGAAGAAAAAACCAATAAAAAATATAACACCGGATATATTCATGAGTTTTTAAGCCAAATCGATTTTATTCCTAGTTCCCAGATCTATATGTGCGGCCCACCCATTATGATTGATAAGTGTATTGAAGTAGCACATCAAGCAGGTCTTAGTTCAAACGATATATTTTTTGATAAATTTACTGACACTAGTCATATTCTATTAAAATAAAATTTAAAATGATTTTTTTAAATATTCATAGGAGTTGATTAAAAAAATTGAATTTGACTTGACACATGATTTCTTTGAATATTTAAAAGTATACAATAGGGGTAATTATGAAATTAAAAAAAGATATAAATGATATTTTTTTTCAAGTACCAAGAGAAGGATTCCCTTCCTCTATAGGTAAAATTGAATTACCCATTTTGTATTATGATGTAAATTTATTAATTGTTTTTTATTTTGTAGATTTTGAAAGATCAATGACTCTCCTACAAAATACAGATTTAGAACCCATAAAGTTTTATAATGGAAAATCCTTAGTTACTTTAGCTTTATTTGAATATAAAGATACTTCTGTGGGAAGATATAACGAAGTGGGGCTTGCTATTGCAGTAAAAGAAAAATCAAAACAAGTACAATTCCCCTTATTGGAATTTTCTAAATTATTATTAAAAGTAAATCCAGAGAAGATACCTTTTGGATTTTATGTTGTTCATTTACCAGTTACAACAAAAGAAGCGAATGTTGCTGGTAGAGAGATTTGGGGGTACCCAAAATTTGTTACAGAAATTCCTTTAAAATTTGATTTTGAAGGTTTTCAATTTTATGGTTCAGTTTTAGATCCAGAAAATCAAACAATTTTTGAATTAAAAGGAGATTTAAAAAGTTTTATATCAATTCCCGCTATGGATTTAATTACTTATACCTATTACGAAGATCAACTCATTCGGACTCATATCGATGTTGTAGGTAATTTCAAGCTCTCTTTAAATAAATCATTTACTATAACGAATGTACAATCTCACCATCCTATGGCACAGATGATAAAACAACTCAATTTAGAACATCATAAATCATTTTTGATTCTCTATAGTAATAATTGGCAATCAAGATTAAATAAAGGAAATGTAGTGTTAAAAAGTACAACATTTTTTCATCCCATCTTTGAGAAAACCAAATCCGCTACTAAAAGCTCTAAAAGTAATAAAAAGAAACAACCAATAATGAAAAGTAAAACGTAGAGTTCATTTTTAAATTTAGGAATTCAAAATTAAATCTACCATTTTTTTGTGAAGGGCTTTATTCGAAGCAATTAGAAGACTATCCCCCGGTTTATATTCTTTTCCCTTTTCATTGCTTACTATACCTCCTGCTTCTTTTACGATAACTATGCCAGCAGCTGTATCCCAAGGGGAAAGATTCCATTCATAATGGGCATCAAATCTTCCCTCTGCAATCCAGCATAGATCTAAGGCCGCAGATCCCGTTCTACGTATACCTCTACAATGTTGCAACACATTTTTAAAAGTATTTGTTAGTTGATCAAGGATAGTCATTCTATTATATGGAAATCCAGTAACCACAAGAGCTTCCTTTAATTCTGATGTATGAGATACATGAATTTTTTTATGATTTTTGTAAGCACCATCATTATATACCGCGCGGTATATATCATTAAAAACGGGTAAAAAAACAAGACCACCAACTGGTATATCATTGTAAAGTATACCAGCAGAAATAGAAAATAAAGGAATACGATGAGAATAATTTACCGTTCCATCTAAAGGGTCAATGCACCAGGTATAATTGCTATCACTTATATGGATACTTTTTAAATTTTTTACTATTGGTTCTTTTTTCCCGCTTTCTTCGGATAAAATAGAATCTTGTGGAAATCTACTTTGTAAAAAATGAAGGATAGTTTTTTCCGCTAACAAATCTGCTTTTGTTACTAGATCAATCTCATTGCTCTTAAATTTAATTTCGAGATCTTCTTCTTGTAAAGTTTCAATTAGGATTCGTTTTAATTCCGGAAGAAGTCCTTCAAAAACATCTAAACGATGATTTACTTCTTCCTTTAAGTTAAAAGGGAGGATAGTTGTATTCATAATGGGTTATTCTTCATAACAATTACAATGATGACAACATTGAACATTTTCCGTATAAGAATTTGAATGGGATGTTGTAGTAATTGCTACAGGTTTATAGTATCTTTTAGTATTAGTAGAATCACAATAGTTACATGGTACTGGTGTATTTTCTTCAATTTCTTTAATGGTTCGTTTTACCGTTTGTATTGTTCCGCAGTTTTCACAATGATAATCATAGTATGGCATAATATAAAACTAAAATTTACTGGGATGGGGTCAAGTATGTTTTTTCTTATAGTCTTCTAATCGTATAATTTTTGATGTGGAACCATGACCTAATTTTATATAGTCCCAAGAGATTTTTATATTATCAAAAGAATGATGCATCTTTTTAATAATGGAACTTCTGATTTTTGCAAAACCTTCCATACTATCGGGTGGAGAAGTAATGGCTTTTTCAATTTCATTTTCTGTAAAAAAGGATTTTGTAAGTCCCGCTTTTTCTAATTCTTGAAAATAACCATTATATAAATCATGATATTTAATATCTATAATTTTTAATGATGTATAAAATTTTTTATAATCTTCCTTTGTGACAAAGTGAATGTCTAAGGGATCATTGCTATTTGGATGGATTTGTTTTTCTCTCATAAGAAAATCATTCATAAGGATTTTTTTTGTAATCCAATCTATTCTACCAAATAAACTTTTTGGATCATGCTCAATTTTATATAAAATTTCTTCCCAAAGTTTTATAATCATTTGCATTTCTGGATTTAAAATTACTTTTTCTTTTAAATAACTTTTAGCTTGATTTAGATACCACTTCTGAATTTCAATAGCAGTCATTTTTTTGGGTAAATTTAATTTGCGATAATTTTTGATTTTTACTTTATAAGTTTTAAAATGGGGATATTGATTAATTAAACTTAAAAATTTAAGAGGATTTTTTATTATGGGAGCTCTTTTTAAATAATTATTATCAATCATATCTAAGATTATATAAGTAGTTCCAACTTTTAATAATTCCGCTTCTTGGGACATTGTAGAATCTGACATACCAATTTGAAGTCTTTGTTCTTGTTTAAAAAGCTGTTTTACATAATGGAATTCGAATTTTAAAGCTGAAATTATAGATAAATAGGCAAGTTTCATTAAGTTACCAGAGTCAAAGATACATCGTTCAGAGGGGAAATTGGTAGTTCTTGAAATTCTTTTGGTATAGATTCCTTTTTCTGACAAATAAAAGTTTCCCTCTCGAGAGATTGAACCACTACCAGTAATAAGGATTCTTGTAATAAAAAAAGGCAATAAGATTTTTTTATACTGCTTAAATGTAAGATGTTTTAAAACAAACACGTATGGGATAATCATAGGTAATGATAAAATGATTTCTGTAAAAGTTAGTATATTCCCAGAGATTTTCTCGAAATAATAAAAAAAAGACTGGTGATCGAGATTTAAAAAAAGATCATAGGAGCTATATGTATTGTTGAAATGTTTTTTGGTTTTAAATATTGCTTTACTGTAGGTGATAGAATTGAAAAGTAAATAGAGGAAATAAAATAAAAACATAAATACACTTTGAATAAACAGAATTAAAAAAGAAATAAAGAAAATAAATAAAATATAAAAACTTAATAAGGGTAAATAAATAATTAAAAAGACTCGGTAAAAAAATAAATAAATACCATTAGCAATGGGAACACTATAATTCTCTTGTGCTCCATAAATGTTTTCAAAAGCATCTTTACAATTTTTAATCAAACTTACTGTTGAATGTGGGAATGTATTTTTATTGGTTTCATTAAGTTTTATTAAAACTTTTTGTAATAAAGTATCAATCGCTTTTTGATATAATAATAAAGTAAGGGGAGAGTCACATTCAGGTGTTGCTGCTTCTAAGAGTCCGCTTTCTAAATGATGTGGGAGGCTTTCGTAGCATATAGCACTCCCATTTTCAGTAAAAACCTGCTTCCACTTTAATATTGAGGTACCTTCTGCTGTTTTGGTAAAATTAGATAAATGCTTTATTATGTTATTATAAATTGTTCTATTATCGGGTCGATTGATTCCTTCTGCAGAATATCGAATCGCATATTCTGTTTCTAAACCTATTAATCTTTTTTTCATTAGAAAAATAAAGCACAACTAAAAGAGATTATTCTCCACCTGCTTCTACTTTAGTATCTTCTAAGTAAGCTTCGTTTAGATTTTTTACATCATGATAGATATTATAAAATGCTGAAGAAATTCGTTCCTCAACTTTTTGGGGTTCAACTTGAATTTTATTTTTTAATTCTTCTTGAATTAGCTCTTTTACCGCTAAGTTTTCCATTATTACCTCCTTTTTTGCTATTATATTAATAAATTGGAAATTTTTGTCAACTATTTACTTAATAATTATATATGAATTTCTAAAAAAATGATATAAGATTTTTATTCATCATAAATGAAAAGCTTTTTTGGTAGTAAGATTGTATTAAAGTTTATTCTCTAATTATTTTAGCACAACAAAAAATTGGGTCTTTTCTATAAAGAAAAATGAATTTTATTTAATAGTGATAAAAATTAAAAATTAAATGAGGATAGAAAATGAAAATCATAATTTTATTTATATTGATATTAATAGGATGTTTTCATACAACAACTCAAAATGCGCATATAAGAACCATTACCAATTTAAATTTATTCCAATATTTGAATTGGGAAGGTAAAGCTGAAATTGCTCAGTATAAAGGAAAAGTGAAGCGATATCATCAGTTTCGAGATGCCCATTTGGCATTGATTACAGTGTTTGAACCTTTTGATTATAATCTTTTGGTTAAAAGTGAACAATCAAACAATTACATAATTAAGCAAAATCAAGTTCTAACGTTTCAAACAGGAGTTTATCCATATAGACAAATGAATTCTCTTTTTTGGAATCCTTCTAATCTTTTTTTGATGAAAGGGGTGATGACAAGTCAAGAATGGTGTGGACAAAGTTTTAAACAAGTCATTTACAAGAATAATAATTTTTATTTAAAATTTCATACATATTGGGAAGATGCAGTAGAGGGAGAATTTAAATATAAAATTCCCAATAAAATGTATTTTTTTTATGATGAATTACCTTTTATTTTAAGATTCCTTACAATAGATTTTGATACAAAAGAAATTCAGCTATTTCCATTATTAATGTCTTCGCGGGTAAATCAAACAGGTTGGGATATAGATGAAGTGATTCGGAATCCAGATTTTAAGAAAGCTCTTTTAATCAAACAAAAAGAAAAAATCAGATTTAAAAATAGAAGCGTTGAAGTTTCAAAATATATATTGGAAATTGAAGACAAAAAAGATACCTTCTATTTTGATTTTAATCATCCTTATAATATTTTAATCAAATGGGAAAGAAATGATGGAGGATTTTTTGAGCTTGAAAGTATAAGTTATGCAAAATATTGGGAATTAAATCGTATAGGAGATACATTGCCATAAAATGTTC
>JBEQAN010000065.1:0-6727 GCA_041640315.1 Leptospiraceae bacterium | reverse complement strand
GGGGTTTTACCTTGAATGTAAGTAAAGTGTACATTGGGAATTAAAGTTTTTTTCACAAATTCCTTATCGTAATTATAATATATCTCAAATAATCTACCTTGATCATTTTGTTCAATTTTTAGAATCCATTTGGGATAGATTTTATATAATTCCGTTAGGTTGTATATTTTTATTAAGTTTTGGAGTTGAATAATGCGATTTTCTTTTTCTCTGTTAAGGTATTCATTATAAAGAAAACTAATTAGGATTCCGCTAGCAAATAAGAAGCTGATTGTACTGATACTAACAAATGTAATCATTTTGTAAAAAAAAATGGGATAATGTTCTTTTAAGTAAAAAGATTTTTCTTCTACAAGGATGGTAATCAATGGAATGAAACGTAAAAAAATTGTACTTTTATAAAAAATGGATCCTGGGGCATCATAAAAATTATTAAAAAAAAATAGGATTAGAATCCAAGAAGGAATGATGGATACAATTTCAAGCCAAATAAACGAATAAAACATAGGGTTTTTGGAAGTCCATCTTAAAAGGCTCATGATAGTAAAATATATTAAGATGACTACATAAATATATTTTAAAAAATCCAAATATTGGATTTGTAAAATATTAATGGAAGTATATAAAATAATATAACTTTGAATTAAAGTAAGAAATAAAGAGATAATAAGCCATACATTAGAGCGTGGAATTTCTTTTGCCTTAAAAAAAAAATTGAAGTTCATATATTTTATAATATATATCGGTATTTTCAATTTTCAAGAAAATTAATTTTTGCAAAGTTTATAGAATTTATTATATTAGAAAAATCTCTTTACTTAAAAAAAATACAATAAAAATAGTCAAAAATATAAATAATTTTAGGATTTTTGAAAGATATGAAAAAGATTAGCGAGATTTTAGAAGTGAAATTACCAACATTTTCATTTGAATTTTTTCCTCCAAAAACTTCTGAAGGCGAGCAAAAATTAGAGCTTTCTATCCAAAAATTAAAACCTCTCCAACCAGATTTTGTTTCAATTACTTATGGTGCTGGTGGTTCAACGAGAATTAAAACCAATGAATGGGTCTCTAAAATTCAAAATCAATATGATTTAGTTTCGATGGCACATTTAACCTGTGTAGGATCAACAAAAGAAGAATTAAAAGAGATTATTTTGAATCATAAAGATCAAAATATAAAAAATATTATGGCACTTAGAGGTGATCCCCCCAAGGATAGTACTTCTTTTGTAGCTGTCAATGGTGGTTTTTCTTATGCCTATCAGTTGATTGAATTTATAAAAAAAGAATTTAATGACTCTTTTTCTATAGGTGCAGCTTGCTATCCTGAAAAGCATGTTGAAGCAAAGAGTTTAGAAGAGGATATCTATTATTTGAAAAAAAAAGTAGACTCTGGAGTAGATTTTCTTATCACACAGCTCTTTTTTGATAATGATAAATTTTATCATTTTCGTGATTTGGCTTATAAAAATGGTATTAAAGTTCCTATTATAGCAGGCATTATGCCCATTACAGCTTATAAACAAATTGAAAGGTTTACACAAATGGCCAACTGTACTATACCAGATAAACTTTTAAAATCCTTAAATGAATTCCAAAATAAGGAAGAAGATTTAATAAAAAAAAGTATTGAATTTTCTGTCATGCAGTGCGAAGACCTTTTGAAAAATGATGTGGCGGGAATACATTTTTATACGTTAAATCAAAGCGATGCCACTTATCAAATCTTAAAACAAATTTATGATATATTGAAAATTTCTATTAGTCTTTAAGTAGGATACAATATGAATATTACAAATAACAAAAAAAGGGAAGTTTTAACATTAAGTCAGATCAGTGATATTGTGTTTAGAATTAATTCCGAACAGGATTTACAAAGTTTACTAACAATCATCATGGATACTGCAAGAAATCTTTTAAAGACTCAGGGGGCTTCCTTACTTTTATACGAAGAAGAGACTGGAGATTTAATTTTTGATATTGCTACTGGAGATAGAAGTAATATTCTTGCCAGTAAAAGAGTTCCAGCTGGTAAGGGAATAGCGGGAGAATGTGCACTTACAAAAAAACCAATCATAGTAAATGATGCTCAAAATGATCCAAGATTGTTGAGAAGTATAGATGAAGCCAGTGGTTTTATAACGAAAAAATTAATCGCTGTGCCCATGATGGCAAGAGAAAAATTAATTGGTGTATTGGAAGCTGTGAATACAATAGATAATAGAGACTTTAATCAAAAAGATGTAAAACTTTTAATGTTTTTGTCTGGAATGGCTGGAATTGCCATAAACAATAGAAGATTATATGATGAGTTAAAAAATAGAGTAGAAGAATTGAATTGTATTTACGAAATTTCACAAAAAATCAATCAATATGATCATATTGAATCTTTATTAGATGGGATTTTACATGCAATCGCGGAAGTATTAGAAGTAGAGCGACTATCAATTATTTTAAAAGAAAATAAAAATGATTATTATGTCAAGAAGACCCTCGGTTTTACCTTAGAAGAAGAAGATATAAGGATTGATCCCAATCATGGTGTAAGTTCTATCGTATTGAAAACGGGAGAACCATTGCTTGTAAAAGATATGGTAAAGGATTTAAAAATTTCTTCGGAAAATGCTGGAAGATATAAAACAAGATCCTTTATCGCTGTACCCATAAAAAATGATAATGAAATCATAGGTATTTTAAATGTTGCGGATAAAAAAAATCGAATGCCTTTTGATCAATTTGAATTAAAGGTTTTACAAACTGTTGCAAGTCAGCTAGCATCTGCTTATCAAAGAATAGAAGCAAGAAAAAGAGAATTCGAAATAAAAATTTATAGAAAAGATTTAGAAACAGCAGCGGAGATCCAAAGAAATTCCTTACCCGAATTACCAGAAGAAATTGCGGGAATGAATATTTACGCTGGTTATAAAGCCTGTAGGGATGTTGGCGGTGATTTTTATGATTTTCATTATCATAGCGAAAATATGATATCCCTTGTAATGGCAGATGTTTCTGGTAAAGGTGTTCCCGCTGCCTTATTTATGGAGTATGCTAAAACCCTTTTGGCGAGTTATATTCCTAGATATTTACATCCAGTAAAAACATTACAAGAAGTAAACGAAGAATTGATGCGAAATTCTCGAATGGGATTATTTGTAACAGTAATGTTAATTCAAGTAGAAAGAGAATTAAATAGAATTAGAGTAGCATCCGCTGGACACAATCATCAAATTCTTTTTAGACAAGCTACAAAAACCATTGAATTATTATCCGCAAAGGGACCACCACTTGGTGCGATCCCTGATGCGGATTACAAAGAAAAGTTATATCATTATGAACCCGGAGATTTGTTAATTTTATACACTGATGGTATAACTGAAGCATGTAGAGAAAACTACCAACAATATGGTGAAGAACGTCTATTTGAAATTATAAGAAAACATTATGATAAAACACCAAAGGAATTAGTAAAAATTATCTTTGAGGACGTTCAGAATTTTATAAACGGATTTGAGATGATGGATGATGCTACTTTGATGATTGTTCGACTATAAAAATACTTGCAATTTTTCTAATCCTATATAAAATCATAAAATGAAATGTATAAAAAAAGTATATCTTTAGCTATTTCCGTATTTATTCTTGGTTGTGTATCAAAACCAAAGCAAACCTACTCAAGTAATAATGTAAATGAAAATATCAATAATATCAATATAGAAAGAATTGATTGTAATTACTATTGGCCAGCTCGTCAAGTTCATGTTTGCATAAAAAATATGTTGAAAGAAGAATGTGAATTTTTATTTTCTAATTATAATTTTATTAAAGAGATAGATTGTTATTGTGAGGTTCATCAAAAACCGAAAAATATAGTTGAAACTTCTTCATATATACAATATGACTGTAAATAAAAGGAGTAAAAAGATGAAATATTTTATAATTTTATTTTTTTTAATTTTATGGCAATGTACATTTTTTAATGTTCAACAAACGAAGCCATTAAAAAAAGTTGCTATCATCTGCGAAAATAATGTACCCATTCGATATCATTATGATCAAGAAACTGGAACTATTATAGAAAAGGGAATGGTGGAACTACCAAATAATATAAAATGTAAGGATGCAGAAACGTTAGATGAAAAAGAAATTTTAAAATTTCCCAGAAGTGGGAAGTGGACACAATACTATAAAGGGACAAATAAAATTCTATCGGAAGGATTAAATAAAAACAATAAAAGAGAAGGTAGATGGGTATTTTATGATCAAGAGGGAAAAATAATAAGGATTATAAACTATAAAGAAGGAAAGAAAGAAGGAGAAGAAATTGGATATTTTTCTTATCCAAATCTCATACGGTATGAAGGTAAAAACATAAATAATAAAAAAGAAGGTCTATGGAAATACTATTCAGATCCAGAATATCAATGTATTTCGCAAGGATTATATAAAAATGATATGAAAGAAGGAGAATGGACTGAATGTAGTATGGATGAAAAAACGAAAAAATGGTACCTTTCCTTTAAAGGAAATTATTATATGGATTTAAAAGATGGTCCAGCAGAAACCTATTATTCTAATGGGAATCTTGCTTCGAAAGGGGAGTATAGAGCCGATTTAAAATGTAAAGAAAATCCACCACCCGAAGGGATGGAATTTTGTGGAAAAAGAGTAAAAAAATGGATATTCTACTTTCCCAATGGTAGAGTTATGGAAGAAGGAAATTACCAACAAGAGACTGGACGAAGAACAGGTTTATGGAAAGAATATTATCAAACTGGTGAATTACGAGCACAAGGTAATAGAGATCATACAAAAATTGGACAATGGACTTTTTATTCAAAGAACGGAGAAATTATTGGTCAATATCAATTCAAAGGTAATGATTTTATGGCAAGTTATTGTATAGAATTTAAAGATAATAAAAAAGTACAAGAAGGTAATTGCACTGCTAAAATGATTAAATATGATTTTGATAAGGATGAGTTAAAAATTACTGAAGGATTAAAACAAGGTATTTGGAAAGGGTATCATCCCAATGGAAAGTTAGCTTGGGAAGGAGAATTAATAATGGGAAAACGAAATGGTAAATGGAAGATCTATAATGAAGATGGATCTCTTATGGGCGAAGGGGAATATAATATGGATAAGAAAACTGGTTTTTGGAAAGAAATGGTTAATGGAAGACTTATGACCATAGAATATGATATGTTTGGAAGACCTAAAAATTAATTGAACACTAAGTTATAATCCTTAGTATCAATAAAAATCTTTGGATTTTCCATTGTTTTTTCAATAGGAAATTTTTTTCCTTTATAATGAAAGATCACACCTGGAAAAATAGTACTATGAACTTGTATCATTGCATTATGGTTATAAATATGTTCTTTTAAATATTGTATATGATTCTTCTTTTTTAAATAAATGGTTTTTAATTTCTGAAAGTTATTGATTTTTAATAGAATTGTTTTTTTTGTTGATTCGGAGAAATGATGCTTGTTCTTGAGTAAATTCTTATAGTATAATAATTCATCAGAAAGTGCGGTAATTTCTTTTTCTATCTTTTTAAATTCTTCTATAAGTGTATTCAAAATTTGCTGATTATGAAAATGATAACCAATGTAAATTTCTGTTTGAATTTGAGAGGAATTACCAATGGTACCACATTCTAATTTATTAAAAAAAACAATTCTACCACCAATAATCTTACTTTTATTACTTGTTAAAATTATGCTATCATGACTTGTAATTTCTGAATTAATGATAGAGCTTTGTATAATGACATTACCTTCGCATATTATTCGTGTATTTTCTATAAATGAAGCTTCAATATTTTTGTTACAAATAATAATTCCCATATTTCCAGTATTAATCCCTTTAGATTTTATATTACCTAAGACTCTTAAAAATCCACTTTCAATATTTTCTTCGACAATTAAATCTTTTCCACATTTTACTTCTAATCCTCTGAGTATATTTCCTTTGATGATAATATTATTTTTAAAATGCAAATTTCCCTTTTCAATGGATGCATCTTCTTTTATTATGAGATCTGGATTAACGTCAATTGTATCACCATCAAATTGTACTACACCATAGATCTTGGATTTACCGAGAATAGTACCGTCATTTTGTTCTATTAATTCGATGTGGTTTCCAATTTTAATGGGGATGGGGCTGGGATCTCTTGATGAAATTTCTTCTCCATATATATTGATACCATGTTTTCCTTTATATGGTGGATATAATAATATAATTTTTTCATGGGGATTTACTATTTTATAATATTCTATGTTTTTATGATCAATTTTTCCATCCTTTGTTATAGGAATTTTAGGTTCTAATGAAATTAAGAGCTTATAGTTTCCATCCCTTGATTCCTCTGGCGGTATACCCTTTACTATGATTTCTTTGATTTTTAAGAATTTTTCCTTGGATCTTTTTATTTGGCCAAGAATCTCTAAAATTTTCTCTTTTTGTGTTCCAAACTTTATATTGTTATTTCTTAATAAAGAATATAGAATTTCTTCATGAATAGTATCATTGGGTTCACCCCGATAAAATAAATAGGCATGTAGTTTATCATCATCTATCATTATTTGTAAATTTTCTTTAAATTCCATTTCATTTCTTTCTAATATTTATAATAAAATTAAATTTTTTTTCAATCAAAAAATTGATTGAAATTCATAGTTTTCTCAAAATTATTATTTTTACTTTATCGAGAAAG
>JBEQAN010000064.1:0-6764 GCA_041640315.1 Leptospiraceae bacterium | reverse complement strand
GTAAGTGCTCTGGAACGATTTAGTAAAATTCTAATTAATCTTCGAGCACTTTTATCTTCTTGTGGTTCTAAGTTTTCTTCTACATAGGTTTTTAGATAATAAATTGTATTTTTTTGAGAAATTTCAAAAGGGGTTTTTTCTTTTATTGATTTTTCATAAATAAATATAATTTTATTTTCTTGATCTAAAAAACCTTGCTTTTGTAATTGTTCTAAGTAAAGCTCTTTTAAAGCAATACTGGTTGCTCCATATCGATGAAAGAATAAAATATGATCACTAATCCTAAGGAAAAGCTGGCTACATTCAAAATCAAGACTTGGTGTTTCAATAAGAATAAGAGAAAAATATCTTCTCAGGTATGCTAAAAAATCTATTAATTTATGTTCATTATAATCACTCTTTAGTAATGAGATAGCATTTAAATAAATAACGTTTTTATTATTATTAGAGATATATATACAAAAATCTGCAAGATGATCTTCATTAAATTGAGTATAAAGATCTAAAAATAATTTTTGATGAACCTCATCATTTTCTATTCCTTGTTGAAAATAAATAAATATAACAGTTTCACGAATTTCTTTTAGGATAAGATAACTAAAAAAACGCATCATTTTAAAATTTCGCATAGGGATATCAGGATACAAAGAACAAA
The DNA here is from genome assembly GCA_041640315.1 of Leptospiraceae bacterium. Lineage (GTDB taxonomy): Bacteria > Spirochaetota > Leptospiria > Leptospirales > Leptonemataceae > SKYB61. The sequence continues at coordinate 6,109 of JBEQAN010000064.1, read as the reverse complement.
AAATTTTACCAATTTGGGGTATTTTTTTATTTTCAATTCTTTGTCGAAAGCGTGAAGATAATAATTTAATCAAATTGATTGCTAGTTGATGATCATTTTCAATCAATTGGATGAAGATATTGCCGGGTATTACTAAGATTTTAGTTTTAGTGATTGTGACAGCAGTAGAAGAGTGGGTCTCTCCAGCTAATAAACTTACTTCTCCAAAAATACTTCCTTTACCATGAACTGACATTAAGTAATTTTTATCAAAAGAGGAGAGTTGGTTTTCTTTTTCTTTAAAGTCATGAGTATTATTTGAATAAATTGCAACTTCACCAGATAGTACCATATATACATTTTGGGCTGGTTGTCCCGCTTCGTAGATAATGGTGTTTTTATTATAATCCAAGATTTGAATTTCTTTAAAGAGTTGCTTGATAGTTTTATTAGAAAAATTAAAAGTAGAAAATAAGGAGTGTTTCTTTAAAAGATTGATAATCTCTTGCATAGGGTTATTTTAGTAAAAAAATTCAATAATTGTCAAAACAAATTATTTTTTATAAATATAAAAAGCTTTCATTTTATAATCTTGTTGTAAACTTTCAAAATTCTTACTTGCTTTCTATAGAATTTGTTATTTTTTGGAAATACCAAAAATGAAAAAAAAGAATCCTTTATTTTGTAGGAATTTTTGTTCCCCTTTCTTTAAACGTCGTGTAGAACACTTTTATCCAAAAGAAGAGTGTGGTATTTATGGAATTTATGGAGTAGAAGAAGCGGCTAATTATACTTATCTTGGGTTGTATGCTCTTCAACATAGAGGTCAAGAAAGTGCTGGGATTGTTTCTTCTGATGGTTATCGACTATATCGCTATGCTGGAATGGGGCAGGTAGCCCATGTCTTCGATCAAGAAAAAATTAGGATGCTGAAAGGGACTTCAGCAATTGGTCATAATAGATATTCTACAACGGGAGCATCTTTTTTAAGAAATGCTCAGCCAATTAGGGTAGATTCTTATCTTGGCAGTTTTGCTTTAGCTCATAATGGGAATTTAACAAATGCTTGGGAATTGCGAACAGAATTAGAACAAAAAGGTTCTATTTTCCAAACTACTGTAGATACAGAAGTCATTTTTCATTTGATGGCAAGAAGTGGGAAAAAATCTTTTTTTGATGCTTTAGTATATGCATTAAAAAAAATTCAAGGCGCTTATAGTTTATTGGTTTTAAATGTAGATGAATTATATGCCATAAGAGATCCAATGGGATTTCGTCCCCTCGTAATGGGGAAACATAAATCGGGAGCTATTGTGTTTGCCTCAGAAACTTGTGCTTTTGATATCACAGAAGTAGATTATATCCGTGATGTTGAACCCGGCGAAGTAATAAAAGTTTCTAAGAATGGTGTTGAGTCTTATTTCCCCTTGATGCCAGCAGAACGACTCTCATTATGTATTTTTGAAAATATTTATTTTTCACGTCCAGATTCCAATATATTTAATCGTTCCGTTTATGAAGTTCGAAAAAATTTAGGTCGATTACTTGCAACAGAACAACCTGTAGAAGCAGATGTAGTAATTGGTGTTCCAGATTCTTCTATTGTTGCAGCCCTTGGATATGCAGAACAAAGTGGTATTCCATATACAGTGGGATTGACACGTTCCCATTACATCGGAAGAACCTTTATTGAGCCTGAACAACGAATTAGGGATTTTGGAGCAAAGATCAAATATAATGTAATAAAAAGTGCAGTGAAAGATAAAAGAGTGATTGTTGTTGATGATTCCATCATGCGGGGGACTACTTCAAAAAAATTAATCAAAATGATTCGTAAAGCTGGAGCTAAAGAAATTCATTTAAGGATTAGTTCTCCACCAACAAAATTTCCTTGTTTTTATGGTATTGATATTCCAACAAGAAATGAATTAATAGCATCTAGTCATACCATTGAAGAAATCAAAAAATATTTGAAGGTGGATTCCTTAGTTTATTTAAGTGTGGAGAATATGCTAAAAGCCATGCAAGTGGATGGAGAGGTAAAACAAAATCAATGGTGTGATGCTTGTTTTACTGGAAATTATCCTTTGAAATTTCAAGACTTAGATTATAACAATCAAAAAACCTTATTCTCAGAATACCTAATAGAAGAAATTCGATGATTAAGATTTGATTTCTGTTTTTCTATTATTCATATGATTTTTTAACCTTCCTTTGATGAGAATGTTTACCTCTTCGATTTCAATATTACCTAACTCTACTTTGTTTAATTCGGGGGTTGGAATTAAGCATGCGGGTATATCGTAAATTTTCCCACTTTCAATATCTAAAAAATGATGGTGATCTGAGGTATTGGAATCATAAAAAATTCTATCAGAAGAGAAAATTAATTCTTTTACAACATTTTTTTCCACGAATAACTTTAATGTATTATAAACAGTTGCTTGACTTACTTTTTCATATTCCTTATTTAAATAGTTTAATATTTCTTCTGCAGAAACATGTTGTGGTTTTTGATATATAAAATGAGCAATTTCCACCCTCTGACTTGTTGGATTAATCCCCTTTTCCCTTAATAATTCCGCTACTTCTCTTTTGGTTAACTTATATTTAATGGGAGCTTTTTTTTGGATTTTTTGATCTATTGAAATATTGTTTTCCATTTGATGGTTTTTATCCTCTTCAAATGTAATCACTTTTGTTTTCATATACAAATCCTAAGGCATCCTATTTATATTCTGCTTTTTATACTTTAAATTATTCATATACAAATAAAATGATTCTAAATTTAATGAAAATAAAAATTTTATAAAACGTCAAATATTTGACAAAAAAAAACTTTAATAATGTATTAAATACTTTTTAAATATAATTTAATGTTATATCTTTATAATTCTTATTGACAACTTTATTTTAAAATGAATAAAATCTCTTACATGGATATTAACACATTAAAGGAGAAGAGGCAGAGTTTCTTTCTCCCTTTTCCATTAAAGATTTCTTTAATCTTTTCATTGTTTATTCTAGTTTTTTCTGTATTAATTCTTTTTTACTTATATAGTTTTTCAAAAAGTAATGTTTTGTTATCAATACAAAGTAGAATTAGTGATATAGGAAAGACTGGGTTATTTTTATTTAAACAAAATCATTTTGAATACATTAAAAAATTGGCAGAAGATTTAGATAAAAGAATCTCACTGTTAGAAGAGGGAGAAAGACAAGAAATCATTAAAATTCCACCTGGAGAAACTTATGAACTCTTAGAAGAGGATGAGCATGATCGTATTTACTATCAAAAAGAATCTCAAGAAATCGTTCAATTTTTAAGAATCATTAAAGCAGGAACCATGCGAGAGCCAATAAAAAAAGAGCATTATGAAATAAAATTTTATCCGAAAAACGATCAACCCTTTATAAGATTTACTTATATCGTAACTCCTGTGGAACAACTTCCAGAGAATCATTTTGTTAAATTTATTTTGGATAGTGATATGGAAGAATATGATATAAACGAGAATGGTGTCATTGATGCAGATGAAGAATCCATGAAGATAGGTACTATATGGAATATCGAAAATGTACCCATTTTAAAACAGGTAATTCAAGAAAAACAACCTAAATGTGAAAATGATTTTTATATGGATCAATGGGGAACGTGGTTATCGTGTTATATTCTTATATATGATTATAATAAAAATTTTGTGGGAATCATGGGATTAGATTTAGATGTGCAATCTGAGAATAATAAGTTATTAAAGTTAAAACAAACATTATATATATTGATTATTGTACTAGTATTGGGAACATTTTTGATTTCATTTACAATTTCCAAGTTATTTTTAAAACCAGTCATCCAACTTTCTACTGCAAGTATAGAAGTTTCTTCAAAAAATTTTAATATAGAGCTACCTGTAAAATCTCGAGATGAAGTAGGTATACTGACAAGAAATTTTAATTATATGGTAAAAGAAATCAAAGAATATTCTGAACATTTAGAAGATTTAGTAAGAAAAAGAACTAAGGAATTAGAAGATACCTTAAAAACAGTACAGGCTTTAAAAGAAAAACAAGATGGGGATTATTTTCTTACAAGTCTTTTACTTGATCCATTAATGAAAAATTTAAATAAATCAAAAAATGTAATCACAGAAGTCTTTTTAAGACAAAAAAAAGAATTTACTTTTAAAAAAAAGAATCATCAAATAGGAGGTGATCTTTGTATAACGGGAAATCTTAGGTTTTTGAACTCAAAAGGGCTCATTGAAAGATGGGTATTTTTCTTTAATGGTGATGCGATGGGGAAATCTTTACAAGGAGCAAGCGGTTCTTTAGTTATGAGTGTTTTACTTAATGCTTTTATATCGCGATCTGCTTCAAAAGATAGAATTTTAAATATTAATCCAGAAAAATGGTTTAGAGAACTCTGTGGGGAATTACAATACATCTTTACGAAATTTGATGGTAGTATGATGGTTAGTGGTGCTATGGGCATTTTAAATGAATATACGGGACAATTGATTTATGCAAATTTTGAACATCCATTTACAATTTTGTATAGAAATCATCAGGCTACATTTTTAGAAGAAACAAGTCAATTTTTGAATTATAAATTTGGTTTTCCAGAACAAAAAAAATTGAATATAATCAATACTTTTTTACAAGTAGGTGATATACTTATTTTGGGATCAGATGGAAGAGATGATATTATTTTAAAAGAAACACAGGAAATGAACAAAGAAGAAAATTTGATTTTAAAAATAGTGGAAAAGAGTTTAGCAGATTTAAATAAAATTTATTTGAATTTATGCGAAATAGGTGAAATAACAGATGACGTTTCCCTTTTAAAAGTAGATTTTCAGAAAAAAGCAATTCATAAGCTTGATATTTTAGAAGATATAAAAAATTTAGCAAAAGATGAGAAATATCAAGATATCATACAAAGAATTCAAGATATTGAAATTATTAATGACCCATTAATATATTTTTATATTTCTTTAGCTTATTATAAATCCAATCAATTTTTTGATGCATTAAAATGGTTAGACCCCATCAAAGATTTAATCAAAAACGATAAGTTGGAAAAATATAAAAAAAAGTTATACTCCGTGATTGATACAATGAAAACATAAGGGTCAGTTATGAGAGATAAAAGTTGATTCGTAAATTGTAAAATTAAAAGATTGAGGTATCCCTATAGGTAATTAAGATTGTTGTGAATACGAAAAATTAAGCTATAAGTTATTATTGTAATTGTTCCTGTTTTATTAGCTATTATTGTATAGTGTTTGATAGTTTATGAAATTAAATCATATATTTTTTTAATAAATTAAATAAAATTATTTTTACTCTCTATGATTGAATGATGAAACAAAAATAACGCAAAGAAAACCCCAAAATATCAAGGGAGTGTATCTATCTTTTCTCACACTTTTACAGAACTATGCTTAAAAATTCCTCTTTTACAATTTACTTTCTAAGTTAAAAGGCTTCTCTGTGTCTTCCAGAATTTTTTCAACACAAATAGCGAAAAGGAAATAGAATCAACTAAAGTCCTGTGAAGAGCCCATCTTGCAGAGTTATGCAATACTTCCATTATTGATGGTAGTATCATCAGTAACCTATCTCTGCATTATAAACTCAATTTTTGGTTCTTTTGTTTATTTTTGAGTATTCTACACGATTCACGTTTCAGCTTTTAGACTTTTGTGTTCATTTCCTATAGTTCTCTTTGCTATCAGTGGTTTACTGGTAATTTCATTATAAAATTCGTGGTATTTGGGGTGGTTTGTTCCCATAATGCGATCCCAAAAATTAAAATACAATCCAAAGTTCCAGTTTACATACTTATGATGCATGTTATGATGGGTACTAGTATTATTCCACCAGGTAAAAGGGTTTTTTGTAAAACCATAAAAATATAACTCATAACCTAAATGTCCCAAGACATTCATAACTAAAGAGAAAGTAATAAAAATCATTAATGCATATGTATGTAAGGGAATTATCATTACTACTAAGGGGATAATACCTGCTTCGATGATAGCTTCTATGGGATGAAAGGAGAATGCTGCAAAAGGGGTTGGATTGTTAGATTTATGATGAATGAAATGAACGTATTTAAAGATCCTTG
>JBEQAN010000063.1:0-6811 GCA_041640315.1 Leptospiraceae bacterium | reverse complement strand
AAATCCATATCAATCGTAGTGTAGATTTTAAGTCCCTTCGAAACTACAAAATCTTCGCCTAAGATTTGTTTTAGTCGATTTCGTATAAAATCCGAAACATAAGGTGCGTAGTCAATTTTATTTCCAAAAACTGTCTCTGATGGACTTCGATTTAAAGCACTACGGATTTGTTGTTTTTGACGATTGTAAGTGGTCTCATTTATTTTAAAGAACTTTGGTTTTTCCTCTTGTAATCGTCTAAAAACATGGTCCATTTTATTCTCTAAGCGATGAAAATTTCTTAAGGGAGAATAGTACTCTGGTCTTGATGGTAAACATGCAAGCGACAACATTTCGGTAAAATTGAGTTCAGATAGTTCTTTATTATAATAAAATCGTGCAGCATTCTGAAAGCCATAAGCACCATGCCCAAGATAAACATGATTTACATAATACGTTAATATTTCTTCTTTAGTAAATCGACTTTCTAACTTCAATGCAAGTATAGCTTCCTTTAATTTTCGTGTTAGGGTTTTTTCCCTTTGATTTAATAAAATTCGAGCAAGCTGTTGAGTAATCGTTGATGCACCTTGTGAAAACTCAAAAGATTTTAAATTTTGAATTATGGCTCTCATTACTCCAAAGTAATCAATACCACCATGGGAAAAAAAGCTTTTATCTTCTACAAAAAGAAGTATATTGATAAAATCTTCTGGTATTTCTTTATAAGTAAGATTTCCAATTTTAACATCAAAAAGCTCCGAAAGGATCTTTTGGTTTTGATCATAAATCACATTAGGTTGATTTTGATTTAAACCATTCAAATACTCATCTTCCTGAAAGAAGATGATTTGACTTGTTAAAAGAATACCTCCTCCCAAAAATATTAAAAATAAACCTAATAAAAATAGAAATATAAATTTTATGAGAATAGAATTTATATTATAAAAAAAATCTTTAATAAAATTAAAAAAAATTTCAAAAAAATTAGTAAAAACTTCAAATACATTTAATGATAAGAATTTTTTTTTAGAATAAATATTTTTATTTTTTGACTTTAAATTTGTACTAGAAGGAATACTTGCATAATAGGGATTCAATATTCCCGTTTGATTATTGATTAATCTACTAAATCCACATTTTTTACAAACAATTTTGTATATTTTATATTTAGTAATGTCTAATTCTACAATTTGTTCTTGTCCACACTGCTTACAAGTATATTTAAATTTCTTAATCATCTGTGCTCTAATACATAAAAAATAGTTGTTTATTTTAAGCAATGAATAAAATTGTAATTAAGGGTTGGGGCTAACATTTGGGAAAAAGAGTAAAAAATACATTCCCACCCTTTTTTTATTTTGTTTCCTGTTTTTTCATGTCATTGATTATATCTTCTATTTCATCTAATACTTTTTTTAATTGTGGGAAAATTTCTACCCTAACCGCAATCCCTTTTTTTGTAGGTGCCCAGTTCCCTTCTTTATCCTTATAAAAAACTCTGATATTTACAAGTGTTTCTCCTCTATATTCATCAATAGAAACTCTTATGATTTCTGATTTATTTTTTTCTATATCTTTGATAAACTGCATGCCTTTATTTTTTTTTCTTTCTTTTTTCAGTAAAGAAATTAAATTGATTGGAAGAAAAATATTCTTTTAAATTTTAAACTAAATAGAATTATAGTAATGTGAACTTAAAGAGCATTTATTTACGTTTTAGAGCAAGAATCCGAAGAGCAAGAGAACAAATTGAATATAGAAAATTTTTTCCTAAGGACGCAATAAAAAATATCGTAGATTCTATTAGTGAAGAGTGGATTGAAAAGGCTCTTGAAAAGGCAAAACAAACCATTGCTCCTTCCTTAGAAGAAATCCCCATCGATCTCCAATTAAGACAGTCCAACTGGTTCAGAAGATTATATGAACGAATATTTCCAGTATCATATGCTTTTCGTATAAGTTATAAATATAACCGAGAGTATTTAGATGAATTTATGCCAATCTCAAGAGAAACATATCTTGGAAGAGGTTCATATAAATTTGTATACGCTCTTCCATGGAAAATGGTAGTAAAAATTTCAAAACCCGTATTACCTTCTGATCCAATCTTTGGAAGTCTTTACAAAGAAGTTCAAAAATACCCACAAAAATTTTTATCCAAAGATGAAATCTTATTATACGAATATTTAACTAAAAATAAAATTAAACCAATAAGACAGTATATATGGTTTAATTTTCTTCGACTGGGTTTAGAACGATACCACTATGCCATCGTAAAGGAAAATTTACCAGATCTTATTATACCAACACGTTTCTTTATGGGCGTACAATATAGAAAACGACCTATAAGTAAATACCATATTGAAAGTTTAAAACCCATGGATGTTCAATTGATGCTTACAGGCAAACATTTAAAAGAGTTTGCTAAAGCAGGTCGAAAAGAAATATCAAAAAACAAAATCATAAATTTTTTTAAACCAACTACTTACGAATTTCATTTTGATATTGGAAATTTCGGACATATTAAAAAAAAGGTTTTAGTCAAGATTAAAGAAGATCTAAAACGATTGATACGATTTACAGAACGTCTTGCTATAGAAGAAAAATTAATTCTCGATATCCATACAGAAAATCTAATTATTACTATACCAGAATTCCAGCTAAAATTATTTGACTTTCATATTTTTGATGAACACCTTTATGATTATGGTGACGGGAAGATCAATCCCATCAATGAACACATAGAGGTATTAGAAAAATTTATAGAATCCTTAGGATTAGAGTGAGCTATGCAAAAGATTATAAAAGAACTGAAAAATATAAAGAATATTTTTTTTGATGTTGATGGAACACTATTTTCTAGTGAACATATGTTGGAAGAAGTCTATCAAGAAGCTATCTTAGATTATTTTAAAGACAAAAATTATAAAAATCTTCCATCCCTTAAGGATATCATACAATATATTGGACTACCAGTCAAAGAAATTTTTAGGAATTTACTCCCCGATATAACAGAAGAAGAAAGAAATATCATTAGCGATAGAGTTTTAGAGATTTTAGTAAAACGCATTGGAAATGGCGAAGGATTGCATTATGATGGTGTAGAAGAAGTAATAAAATATCTATATAATAAAAATTATAAACTTATATCCGCATCTAATGGTAGAAGACCGTATGTAGAAATCATCTTAAAGGTAAATAAAATTTATGATTATTTTTTTGATATCCCATGTATCGATAATAAAACAATTTTTAATAAATCCCAACTTGTAAAATATGCAATAGATAAATTCTCTTTAAATCCAAAAGAATGTGTAATTATCGGAGATAGAGCCTCCGATAGAGATGCTGCAATATCAAATCAAATCTATTTTATTGCTGCTGATTATGGCCATGGTGATAAGTCAGAAAGAGATGGTGCAATTTTACATATTTCTTCTATCAAAGATCTATTCAATTACTTTTAAGCTACTTTTTCTAACTTATTTTTTAACTCTGTAAATAGTTGTAAGGCTGTTCTGTAATCACCACTAAATAAACAACTCATTGCATACTCAGTAAGTTCTTTATCATCTTGAATTTTATTATTTAAAAATTTTTCTTTTAATTCTTTATATTTATATTTATAATATTCTTCATATTTTTCGTAATTATTTTGATAATCTTTTCCGGTGATTTTCTTATAAACACCTAAAAGGATTCTTTCCGCTTCTTTGAATTTTCTCAATTTCATTAAAATTATTGCAACCATTTGTAAATCATTTTCATCAAACATTTCGCGATAGAATTCGAATATTCTTAAAGCATCATCGTATTGTTTTAAATTAAAATAAGCATAAAACATTTCCTTTATAAAAAAAGGTTGGATATACTTTTTATTTAAAAAATGTTCACACACTTTAATAATTAAACTATACTGCTGAGATTCCTTAGCAGAATAAAAAAATCTTTCAATTATCAAATCTGTATAAAAACCTTTGTTCAAAAGCCACTTAGCTAATTTATTAGCTGCATATAGAAAGTTATGATTTTTAAAATCATTCATTGCAGATAACAACTCTTTAAAGATACCATTAGTTGCTATCACTTTAACATTAGAATCCAATTCCAATGTTGTAAGAAAATATAATTCTTTTAAATTATCGCTTAATTCATTAAAATTTTTATTTTCTAACTCTCGAATAATAACTTCATACTTTTTTTCTTTATATAAATCCCAAAGGTTTTCTACTTGATTAATTAATTGCATGGTAATCTCCTAAGGTTGATATTAGATGAATCGTCTAAAATTGGGATTCTTTTAAGTATTTTTTTAATTGATATTTTTGGATTTTTAACCTCAATGTATTTCGATGTATTCCCAAAAGTTCTGAGGCTTCTTTAATTTTACCATTTACTAATATTAATGTTCTTAATATATGTTCTTTTTCTACTTCTTCTAATTTGGGGAAGTGACGAATTATGTTATGATCTTTTTTATTTTCTTGATCTTCAATAAATTTATATAAAATATTTTTATCAAATTTATTTAATATTTTTTCTGGTAAATCTTCGACTTTTAAATTTCCATCATCAGATAAAACACATAATCTTTCTATGGTATTTTCTAATTCTCGTATATTTCCCGGCCAATCATACTCATTTAAAATTTTCCACAATAGAGGATCATTGATTTGATACTTCTTGTTATACTTTTTTTTAAATTGTTCTAAAAAAAATAAAGTTAAATTTTGAATATCTTCTTTTCGTTCTCTCAAAGGCAGCATGTATAGAGGTACTACATTTAAGCGATAAAAGAGATCTTCTCGAAACAAGCCAAGACTCACTAATTCTTCTAAATTTTTATTGGTTGCTGCAATGACCCGTACATCTACTTTTATTTCTTCTGCACTACCAAGCGGTTGAATGGTTTTTTCCTGAAGAACGCGAAGCAATTTAACTTGCAAATTAAGGGGTAATTCTGCAATCTCATCTAAGAATATTGTACCTCCATTGGCAATCATAAATTTACCTTCTCTATTTCTATGAGCACCAGTATATGCTCCTTTTTCTACACCAAAAAGCTCAGACTCTAATAAATTCTCTGGAATACTTCCACATGAAACTGTTACAAATGCTTTATCCCTTCGTTTACTTCTTTCATGTATCATTCTTGCAAGTCGTGATTTTCCTACACCAGATTCCCCAAGAATTAAAAGGGTGGTATCAACTTCTGCCATTTTTCTTCCAATTTTATAGACTTCCTCCATTCGTGGATTTAAAGAACCAGGGATTAAATGAAAATCCTTGGGAACTTCTCTAATTTTAAGAATATTATGAATCTCATCTAAATCTTCTTCATCAATCCATTTCAGTTCTAAAAGGAAATTTATAAATTCTTTTTCAGAATGGATTTGACGTTTTTCTAATTCGTTTTCTAATTCTCTAAGTTGTTTTTTAGATATCCAACCATGCCTAAATAATTGTATAATGGTTTCATTTAGGCTATGAGAAATCTTCATAGAGAAATTTTAATATTATATTTTTTAATTTTATATTGTATAGCCCCTCTGGAGATTTTTAATTTTTCTGATGCCTTATATAAATTTCCTTTGTAATAATGAACAATTTCTTGAATCAATTTTTTTTCAAATTCTAATAATTCTTGTTTTTTCTGATTATACTCATTAATTTTAAAATCTAAGTCTAAATTGGATTTAAAGTCAATTGGAATATCGTCTAAGGTAATTTCATTTTTATTAGTTGTTACAGCAATTCTATTAATTATGTTTTCTAATTCTCTTACATTTCCAGGCCAGTCGTATTCTATGAATTTATCAATCACTTCTCGAGAAAATTTTAAATTTTTATTATATTGATACCTAATCATCCATAAGAAATGTTCAATAAGAAGGGGAATGTCTTCTTTTCTTTCTCTTAAAGAAGGTAGATGGATATGAAAGGTAGAGATTCTATAATATAAATCTGGTCGAAATTTTTTTTCCATCATTAATTTTTCTAAATCTTTATTGGATGCAAAAATAAATCGCGCAGTAGAATGAAGAGTTTTGTTGGAACCGATTTTCTCAAACTTATTTTCTTGGATGACACGTAAAAGCTTTAGTTGGTGTTGTGTGGATGTATCACCAATTTCATCAATAAATAAGGTACCATGAGAAGCTTTTTCAATTAAACCTTCGGTTGTAGTATCTGCACCAGTAAAGGCACCTTTCACATGTCCAAATAGTTCATTTTCAATAAGCTCATTGGGGATTGAAGATAAATTTACACTAACAAGCTTTCCAGGTCTTTTCGACAAAGCATGTATGATTTTTACAATTTGCTCTTTTCCTGTACCTGTCTCTCCCGTAATTAAAATAGGACTTGATAAAGGCGCATATTTTTCAATCAGTTCAAAAACCTTAGACATTTTGCCAGTTGGCGTGTATACAAATGTTGCTCCAATAAAGGCATTCTTATGATTGTTTAGATCCATATTTTTTTAAAATATTTCTAGCGGTTTCCAAAAGCAATGGATCTACTGGTACTTTGATAAATTCATTTTCTTTTTGTTCTTGTTTAAATTTTTTTAATGATTCTGGTTTTATTTTATCTTCGCCTATCCATTTTCCAAGTGCTAAGATCATTCTTCGATGCAATTCTTCTACTTTACTTTGTGCTCCCGCTTTTTTATAGTAACCATAAGCAAGTAAAGGCAATCGTCTTTCATACATGTAATAATCACCAAGTAAAATGAGTCCTTCTTTATAATTTGTTTTCAAAAAACATTCTTTTGCTAGCTTATAATCTTTATTATTAAAAGCCTTTTTTCCTTTTTCAATGAGTGCTA
>JBEQAN010000062.1:0-6866 GCA_041640315.1 Leptospiraceae bacterium | reverse complement strand
TGGAGCAAGTGTCATTTCCTTAAATGATGTATGGTACAATGGGGATGATAGTGATCAAATTTCATTTATTGATACCATAGAATCTCCCGAGTCCCTAAATCCAGAAAATATCATCGAAAAAGAGGAAATACGAAGTGTAATTGTTGAAGCTATAAAACAATTACCCGAAAAAGAAAAAAAAGTAATAGTATTGTATTATTACGAAGATTTAACCCTCAAAGAAATCGGAGAAGTTTTAGAAGTAACGGAAAGTAGGGTATCACAACTGCATACTAAGGCTATCCTCCGCTTAAGAGGGAAATTAATCCGCATGAAAAATGCCTTAAAAAAATAACCTTCCCCACTAAATTCTTAATAACTCTAATCGATAATATCTATAAAGGAAGAACTTATGGAAGCAATGAAGGTAAATCATCATTATAATAAAAATTATAACAATTTAACTGTAGAAGATACTAAACATCATATTTATAATAGTTTTAATAATGATCATAAAATTCCTCATGAGCATTCATTTACAAAAAATATAAAATTTAGTTATATTGTGGATCAAGATACGGGAAAAATCCGAATTAAAGTCTATGATTATATGACGGGAGAAACTATACAAGAAATACCATCAGATAAATTTTTAGAATTTTTAAAAGAATTGAAAAAGGGTTTAGATCACGAAATTTTAGTAAAACAAGGATTTTTACCAGAAGGGATATTTATTGAAGATTCAGTATAGCTTCAATTACATAAAAAAATAGAAAGCCGGAAACCGGCTTTGTACTTACTTGCTATAAAATTCCACAATTTTTTGTACGTTGATTCTTGGATCAAGAGGTATATCAGAAATATTTTCAATGCCTAAGAATTTGCCAGAGATTCCATCAGGTTGGATTTCAAGATAAGGTATTGGATTCACTTTATCTTTTCTTCTTTCTAAGGCTTCTTTTACTCGCTGAAGGTTTTTAGATTTCTCCGCTAAGCTTATAACATCTCCAGGTTTCACATGATAGTTAGGAATCGTAACTCTTTTTCCATTTACAGTAACGTGACCGTGGCTAATAAGTTGTCTTGCATCAAAGACGGTTTTTGCAAAAGAAAGTCTATATACCAACGTCATTAGCCTACTTTCTAAGAGTTTTAGAAAATTATCTGCAGTGTTTCCATGCATCCTTGATGCTTTTTCAAACGTATTATAGAATTGTTTTTCCATCATCCCATAGGTCAAACGGAGTTTTTGTTTTTCTAATAATTGTTCTCCATAAGGAGATTTTTTCTTTCTAAAACTTTCTGGTCTATAACCAGGTGCATAGGGTCTTTTATACGATGGACATTTTGGATTTCCGTACAAACAAAAGCCAGCGTATCTACAAATTTTATGTCTTGGTTTTCTTATCGTTGCCAATGATCATCTCCTGCGGCCGTCTGATTTAACGGTTATTAGCTAATATTAGTTATTAGCCCGCATAACCATAAAATTCATCAAAGTTTCATTGTAAATAAAAAATTAGAAGTGTTTATAACCTTCATTTTTTATAATAAATTCTTTTTGCTGATATAAAATTTTTAAGGGGGGTTGGTTTTTATTTAATTTTTTATTAGTAACAGTCCCTATAAGGGTTATAAAAGGAAAATGAAGTTGATTCGAAGAAGTAAAAATAAGTTCATATTCTTCTCCAGAAATAAAAGCTTCTTCGTAAGTGATAAAGTTTTTATAATCTGGATCGATAGGAAGATGTTCTAAATGAATTTCAAATTGATACTGTGAAACCTTTGCCATTTTACTAAGATCTTGAAATAATCCATCAGAGACATCCATCATAGAATTTACATAAGGGTAGAGTTGTTTTGCCCATTTTGTACGGGCTATGGGTTCAAGATGTTTTTTTAAAGGTTTATGTTGAAGTTTTTCTGGAAGTTGTATTTCTTGATTTAAAATCTTAAAACCAAGTAATGAAAGACCAACATTACCAGTAACGTAAATATAATCTCCCGGTTTTGCCTTTCTTGTAAGGTATTTCTTGGTACTTCCGCCCATTGTTAAGGAGAGTACCATAAATTCCGAATGAAATGTATCTCCTCCTATTAGGGTACAACTATTCTTTTTACATTCCTTTAAAAAGGATTGAATAAAACGAATTAGATAGTTTTTTTCAAGAGATTTCGGAATTCCAATTTGTAGTAAGCACCACTCCGCCATTCCACCGCTTGAGATAATATCTGATAAATTACAATGAAAAATTTTTTTAGCTAATTGCTCTGGTTTATGCCATTTTAATTTAAAATGGGTGTTTTCTACCATGCTATCGCATGTAATAATGGGAATGTTATTTTGACTCTTAGGTAATATTTCGCAATCATCATTATGAAAGGTTTTATTATTTTTTGTAAATAGTCTAATAATTTCTTCTTCAGTTATATGATTTTTCATAAATACTTCTTTATGTCTTCTGGTATATTGAAATTTGTAAAGTACTTTGCTTCTTCTTTATTGGTTTCTATGATCCATCTGGGAATATTGGAAATGAGATTTTTGTAAAGAAAAATGTTTTAATTCATTTTTCTCATAAAGTTGATACTAGTTTTTTTAAGATTTCGTTTTGATAGATTGCAAATGTTGGCTCAATTTTATCTTGATTTTTAAAAAATATAGAAAGTTGATAAGTTTTATAAGAATCGATAATTTTTTTTATTAGAGATTCATGAATTTAGAATTATATCTATTGAAATAAAAAAAATCAATATATTTTTAAAAAAGAGTAAATCGAGATCATAAACTATCATTCCATGTTAAAAATCCTTAAGTATTATATCCTCCTATTAATATGATGGGAATGAGTTATTCGTATTCATGGGTTCATAAATACAATTATATCTTCGCTTAAGATTTCATTTTCTAAAGCAAAATGTGAGTTTCTTGAGAACTCTTTTTCTTGGTGAAACATCTGAATTAATTTATTTTTAAGTCCAAATATTTTGATGTTTTTTTCTTTAATTTATTTATGGTAATAAAATCAGATAAAATGTCTTTTAAAACTGCAAAAAATTCAAGTTCAATTTGTAATGTTTCTTGAGTTGAATCTTTATCTATGAAAATAAAATATTTTTATTTCGATTTATCAATAATTTTTTGATAATTATATGTAATTATATAAAATTAGAAATAAGATATAACTTAAAATACTCGTAATGATTACCGGATAAATACTTTCTGAACGTTCTTTTGTAAAACACATAAAAACACTATAAAAAAATAAAACGGGAATTCTTAAAATGGAATATTTTAAATTCGTTATGTCATGATAAGTAGTAGGAAATGGAAATTGATAAAAAGGCAATATAAAACTTGTAATTGTATATATTATTGAAATATATAAGGTAGGTTTAGAAATGAAAATTCTTCCTTCGTATCTTTGGACAGGAAAATAAAATGTTAAGATACCATGTAAAAAAGAAAAGAATAAGATTGTAGTAAAAATCGGTCCAATTATAAAACTGATGATAAAATTATAAAAATTTTTATACAAAAAGAATTCTTTTGGCATCCATAATCCACCAAGAAATCCCAATATCATAGAAAGAAGAATCCATCTTATCCATTTATAACCTATGGGGAAGCGAAATCCAAAAAAATGGGGACTATGGATAACATATAACATGAAGTAATAAAATACTACTAAAATCATAAAATAATAAAAAATATCTATACGAATTCCCATAGGAATTATAAGCATATTTTGGAAGTAAGAGGTAAATATAGCGATAAATATGATTATCCAACTTAATAAATTGGGTATATTAGCTATTAATAATAATTTTGAAATTACACGCAGTAATTCAATCCGATTGGGAGTATAGTATGCATTTTTACAAATTTCTACGATTTGATTTGGGGTAAGAGCCGTTCCCGTAACCCTCGGGGAACCACCTATTTGACTGGAACCACCCCAACGATTCTCTTTAATTCTACCATCCACATTTTTATCAAATAGATTGAGTCTTTGGTATATAATTTCTAAGTCAATGGGACGAAACATGTCTCCTTTTCTTATGGTGTATGTTTTTTGGTCTTTTTTTAAGATTACAATGGTGGGTTTTTTATTATATAGTTTGTTTAAATATTCTTCTAATTCATAAATTCCTAAGTCACCTTCAAAGATAACAACAGAATCTTCGTCATTAATTTCAGCCCTTGCAACTTCCACAATACTTTTTAGATGTTCCATATCACTGGATTCAAAAGCGAAGGTATCTATAAAATTTAAAATTCTATGGGTATATTCAACTTCGTTGATTTGATTCCATAAACCATCCTGTTTATATTTTAATTCCTGCATTCTTAATTTATCTAATTTGTTTTTAATTTCTTTGTAATAATTAGGTGGAAATCCAAGGATATCCGTCAGTTCTAATCCCAACGCATCGATAACACCTTCAAGTCGAATTAATGGTATAATCTTTTTATACTGTTTTGTATCACCACTTGATAAATGAATATGATTTAATAAAATCCAAATGGCAAATATGGTATCTAAGTCTGGTTCATTCGCGTAGATTGTCCAGTTTTTTTCTTTTAGATTTAGACCTTTTCGTACTAGAATTAGAGCTTGTTCGCATGTAGAAAGCGTAAAATTTCTTTCGCATCCAACATGATGATCTAAATTATAAATTTGTCTATTATTATCTAAGAATGGCTCTCCATTCGCAGCTCCATCTAAAAAAATACTTCTTTCGGGAAACTTTTTAGCTTCGGCTAAGGAAACAACGAAATTCTTTTTAATTTTGACGGTAATATTAGGAGATTCTACACATGTTAAAAGATCACCATCTACACTCTTTTTGATTCTGTATCTGTCGGGAATTTTAAAATTATGTCCATCATTTGCTAGTATATTAAATTGAAAGTATTTCGCATCCTTATTAAAAATCCTTCTAAATAAATTCATCATATTTTATATTCATAAAATATTTGTTTTTATCTTTAAGTCAAATTTTATTTTAAGGAGATTTTTTTAAAAATAAAATCCAAGTATATTGATATATTGTTCTACTAAATTTTTTTCAATGGAAAACTCTATTTTAATCAAAGAAGATCTCGCTGGACCAGAGATGACTTTACCTGTTATAGGGCAGAATTGTGCTCCGTGAACCTTGCATATTATATTGCCTAAAACATTAAAAAATTTATGATCATCTAAATCTAAGGGCACCTTGATATGAGAACAGAGGTTAAAAAAACCACAATTTTGGTCTTTATACTTATAGAAAAAAGCAATTTTCTTCTCTTGGTCTAAAAAGGGAAGTTCAATGGTAAGGGCTTTAAACAAATGAAAATTGCTCTCTGGATAAGAGGGAATATCCTGATTTAATTTGATTTTTATTGAGGGTTCGTATTTCCATTTTAATTCAGTGCTGTCGAATTTAATTTTAATATTCTCTAAATTTAAATTAGGTGATAAATCCATATTCTCTTCTTATAGTTCATTTTTTTGGATTCTTTTATATTTCAAGTCATAATAATATTTTATTTGACAAATACTTTAAAAAAATATTATAAAAAATAAAAAAGTTGATGATATAATGATTGTATTTTGTTATAACACAAATGAATACTTTAAAAAAATTATTATTTTTATTATTTTTATTTTTTTTATCCTGCGATGTTTTTTATAAAAAGATAGAAGTTCAAACTACAATATCTAAAAAAACCTTAGATGCTAAGGAAAAATCTATAGATATTTCAAAAACGATTTTCTTAACGACTCTTGATTGGCCTCCCTATATTGGTCAAGATGTTCCTAAGTTTGGATATATATATCAAATTGTAAAAGAAATTTATGAAAGCTTAGGTTATAATGTTATCATTAAATTTTATCCTTGGGCTAGAACAATGAGGTTAGCTTCTCAAGGAGAAATTGATGGTTATTTTCCAGAATATTTTAATGAAGCTTTAACAAAAGATTTTTATTTTTCAGAACCTATGCCCGGAGGACCTGTTGGTTTCTATGGAAGAAAAGATATAAACTATATGTTTCAACCAGAAGTTAATATGAAAGATTTCTATAAACTAAAAAGTTATAGAATTGGAATTGTTCGTGGTTATACAAATACGAAATATTTTGATGCTGCTAACTATCTTCTTAAGGAAGAGACGATTGATGATTTAAGTAACTTAAAAAAACTTTATTACGATAGGGTTCATTTGATTTTTATTGATCCAAATGTTGCGAAATATTTAATAGAAAAATATTTGTTAGAAAAATATCCAGACTTTTTTGATAAAACCTATTTTCTTGAACCAGCATTAGAATATAAAGATTTATATCTTTGTATTTCAAAAGATACCCCATATGCTAAACAAAAAATTGAAGATTTTAATAAAGTTTTAAAAGTTTGGAAAGAAAATGGAAAAATAAAACAACTTCTTAATGAATTTGATTTTAATGAACGGGGTATTTGGAAACCTAAAAATTAAATTTTATTTTTAATTTGTTCCAATCGAAAATTTAAATCTTTTTCTAAATTCAAAATCAAATCTTCTTTCGTTGAAAGTGTTTTAAATTCATTTAATAGAAATTTTGCTCTTGATATATTTCCAGTTTTAATATAACCTTTTATTAAAATGGGATAAATATTTACATTAGATTCTTTACGATTTAATATTCTTTCACCAATCTCTATGGCCAAATGATATTTTTTTAAATTATAACAGCATGCGGAAAAATAATATAATATTGTGCTATTATATGAATATTCTTCTATGTAGGGTAATAATAAATTATATGCGTTTTGAAATTCTTTTTTTCTCATAAATTGTTTTATTAAATGAATGATTTCTTCTGTATTACTTGCAGATATATTCGCAACGACTGGAA
>JBEQAN010000061.1:0-7014 GCA_041640315.1 Leptospiraceae bacterium | reverse complement strand
GGGGAGCGGGTAAAGGAAATAAATGAGCTCCTTTTAAGTTCATAGTTGCAATAATGAAAAAAGGTTCAGGGAGTTCATAAGTTTTTCCCTCTATTGTTACAGTTTGTTCTTCCATGACTTGAAAAAATGAACCTTGAGTTTTAGGTGTAAGTAAATTGATTTCATCGGTCAAAATAAAATGACCAAATATGGGACCTTTGTTGAATTTATATTGATTTGATTTTAAGTCAAATTGATTAAATCCGAGGATATCTTGAGGTAGTAAATCAACGGTACATTGAATTCTTGAAAAACTTTCAATAGGTATCCCTTGCGCGTTAATAGTAGAACTTTTCCATTCAATAGAACCAGCTAAGCTTTTCGCTAGAGAAGTTTTTCCAACTCCATGGGTATCCGCTAAAATTACATGCCCACCCGCTATTTTCGCGGCTAAAATATATTCTAATTTTTGAGTTTGAATTGATATTACACTTTTTACATTTGCCATTAACCGAAGTATTCCATCTCTTGCTATGGAAAAATATTCAGATGGAATTACTTCATTTATTGTTTTATCCATAAATTATATTTATAGTAGTTTGTCATTTTAGTCAAATCTTATTTTAATTTGTATTTTCGCTTGAATTTTTCAACTCTTCCTGCTGAATCTATAATTTTTTGAGTACCAGAGTAAAAGGGATGACAATTTGCACATATTTCAACATGTAAATCCCCTTTAGTGGTTTTAGTTTTATATTCTGCACCGCAAACGCAACGAATCACAGCTTCTTTATACTCAGGATGAATTCCAGCTTTCATAGTTTTTTCCTTATAATAAATTCGCAATACTAAAGTCAAAGTAAACAATAAAAATTTTTGAGTTATAAGGTCAAATGAAAATTTATTTTGATGAGAATTGTATTTTATATAATAAAAATAGGTTTTTTAATTTGTGAAATTTAAAATTTTTACAAAATTCAGTTGTCTTTATAATAAAATTTAAAAAGATGGCTCTTCTAAAAAGTTGGGTAGGGTATTATTATGTTTGCAATCATTGAAATAAAAGGAAAACAATTTAAAGTTCATAAAGATATGATCTTTGTTAGTGAACTTACAGGGGAAAATGTAGGAAATGAATTTGAAATAGATACAGTATTACTTGCATCAAAAGAGAACCAACTTCTTATAGGTAAGCCTTATGTAAATGGTGCTAAGGTGAAATTGAAGGTTATAGAAAATTTTAGAGGTCCAAAAATCAGAGGTTTTAAATATAAAAGAAAAACTGGATACTCAAAACGATGGGGGCATAGACAAGATTTACAAAAATTACAAGTTCTTGATATAATAGTTTAATTTGATCAAGATCACTATACATTTCAATCAGAATCAATGGGTGGAAAGAATATTAATAATTGGACATGCTCCATTAACGGAATCATTTAGTATAGAATGTGCAGCAATATCCACCTTAGCAGAGACCTTATGCTTAGGATTAAAAGAGATCTATAAACAAACAATGATTGTTAAAAAAAAAGGTTTTATAGAAATCTATATACAGGAAAAGGATTTAAAAATAAGAGAAGAAATTGAACGATACTTGTTTTCATTTATCATAATGTTTAAAAAGTTAAGTAAAGAATTTCATGATACCATTCAATTAGAAATAAAACATAAAGGAGAAAAATATGGCACATAAAAAAGGTGGTGGTTCCACTAAAAATGGTCGGGATAGTATTTCCAAACGACTTGGAGTAAAGAGATTTGGTGGTGAAATTGTAAAAGCTGGTAATATTATTGTTAGACAGAGAGGAACAAAAATTCATCCAGGTAAAAATGTTGGAATGGGAAAAGATCACACTCTTTATGCTTTAGTTGATGGACGAGTTGAGTTTGAACATATCAATAGACTGAAGCAAAGAGTATCTGTTTATCCAATATAATTTATACATGTGAGCTTTATTGACGAAATTGATATTACCGTTGAGGCAGGAAAAGGCGGGCCTGGATGTGTAAGTTTTCACAGAGAAAAATTTGTTCCAAAAGGTGGCCCCGATGGTGGTGATGGTGGAGATGGTGGAAATGTATATCTAATAGGTGATGAATCCATTACAAATCTAAATGCATTTTTATCAAAAAAATATTTTAAAGCTGAAAATGGACAACCAGGAAGAAGTTCTAAACAACACGGAAAAAAAGGTTCAGACCTATTTATTAAAGTTCCAGTAGGAACAGTTGTAGTGGATTTAGACACTAATGAAGTTATTGGAGAAATAGACCATCCACAAAAACAATTGTTAGTTGCTCGCGGTGGTAAAGGTGGTTTAGGAAATGTTCATTTCGCTACTTCAGTAAATCAAACCCCTTTATATGCACAACCCGGTCTTCCCGGTGAAGTGAAACATCTGTTATTAAATTTAAAACTTATTGCTGATGTAGGGTTTGTAGGATTCCCTAATTCTGGGAAATCCACCCTTTTAAAAGCTTTGACTGCAAATCAACCCAAAATTGCTGATTATCCCTTTACAACTTTAAATCCCAATCTTGGCATTTTAATTCATAAAGAGGGCTTTCATGAAAGAAGATTATTACTTGCAGATATTCCTGGGATAATTGAAGGTGCTAGTAGAGGGATTGGATTAGGAATTTCTTTCTTAAAACATATAGAAAGGGTAAAAGTAATTTTGTATATTTTAGATATTCAGTCTATTAAACTTTCTTATGAATATAAAATTCTAAGATTAGAACTATCACAGTATTCAAAAGAGCTTTTGAATCGCAAAAGTATGATAATTTTTAATAAAATTGATTTAGTGGATTATGATCAAGAATTTATAAAAATGATCTATGAAGATTTTTGTAGTAATGTTCAAGAATTTCAAGCTGATATTAGAAATATTCCAGCCTTTTTTATTTCTGCGAAAGACAGTATAGAAAATAAAAAACAGTTGGATCATCTTATAAAAGCTTTGTTTGGGTTATTTCCCGAAGAAAGCTATGCTGAAGTTTTATTAAAAAAAAGAGTGATATAAAATGCTTAGAGAAAACTTTTTAAAAGAAATAGATAAAATTAAACGAGTTGTCATTAAAATAGGATCCAATTTAATCATAGATAATAAAACAAATGAAATTCAATACAAAAATTTAGAAAATTTATTAAATAGTATAATTTATTTAAAATCTTTAAATAAACAGGTTATAGTTGTTTCAAGTGGTGCAGTTGCGTTGGGGAGAAATAAATTGAAAAGAATTTTAAAAGATTATGTACCACAACAATTCCCTTCTATAATAAGAAAACAAGCTTTAGCTTCGGTTGGACAAATTGAACTCATGAAATTTTATGATGAATTTTTCTCGAAGAAAAATATTGGTATTTCTCAGATATTAAT
Organism: Leptospiraceae bacterium; assembly: GCA_041640315.1. Taxonomy (GTDB): domain Bacteria; phylum Spirochaetota; class Leptospiria; order Leptospirales; family Leptonemataceae; genus SKYB61. Next base: position 3,649 of record JBEQAN010000061.1, on the reverse strand, counting down.
CACCGCAAAAGATTTTAGAGATAGAGAAACCTATTTAAATATTGGACACACAATACAAGAAATATTAAATTTCGATTTAGTCCCCATCATCAATGAAAATGATACAGTTGCAACGGAGGAATTAAAGTTTGGTGACAATGACTTTTTAAGTGCTGCAACAGCTGCCTTATTACATTCACAACTTCTAATCTTATTGACCTCTGTTGAAGGATTTCTTATAAACAATAAAAGAATTTCAAGCATTGACAAAATTGATGAGGAAATTATAAAACATGCAAGAGGTCCAGAAGGATATGGTAGTGGGGGAATGTATTCAAAAATTCGTGTAGGTAAATTATGTCAAATAGCTGGTGTACATGTAGCTATTTTGCCAGGAAATGTAGATGACGTAGTGCAGAAATTTTTCTCTGGTGTTGATGTTGGGACATTAATATATGCTCAAAATAAATTTTTAAAAGCAAGAAAAAAGTGGCTCCTTTTTGCAAGAACAAAAGGAACAGTTGTTATTGATGAAGGGGCGGAAGATGCTCTAAAAAATAAAGGTTCTTCGTTGCTGTTGGCTGGAATTAAACAAATTCAAGGTAATTTTACCTATGGTGATGTGGTGGAAATAAGAAACATGAAAAACGATATTTTAGGCAGAGGAATTATCAATATTCCTTCAAGAATAATTCGAAATCATTTCAATGGAAAACAAGAAACAAATTCTAAAAATTTACTTCAGTATTTTCCTTTTGAAGTGATCCACAGAAATGATTTAATTTTAGAATTATAGGTTTTAAAGATTTGAATATTTATAGGGATTTGGAATATTCATGCCCAGGGCGGGACTTGAACCCGCACGGGCAAAAAGCCCCCAGGATTTTAAGTCCTGTATGTCTACCTGTTCCATCACCCGGGCATTTCTTAGGCGTCGGTGGGATTCGAACCCACGATGGGGCTTTTGCAGAGCCCAGCCTTAGCCGCTTGGCTACGACGCCATTTTTTTTCCCTATAAATAAAAAATCAAGTAAAAACCTTTTTAAGTTTATGCATTCTATGGTCAAATCATTTTTAAATTTTATGTTTTATAAACATATATTTTTCATTTCCATTTGATACAACTGTCATGAGATGAATTTTTTATAGAGATAAGCCGAAAATCATTTTAATCGATGACTGGAGAAGATAAAGTTATTTTAACCTTGGGCTTTAGTTTAATTCTTGCGATTTTTTTAGATTTTCAGGCAAAAAAACAATATCACTTACTAAATAAAGATATAAAAAAAATTTCTGTTGAGGAACTCGTTAGTGATAATGTAAACAAATTCAAAAAAAAAGTTGAAGAAAAAAAAGAGAAGGTGGAAGAAGAAGTTCAATCCATGATTGAGAAAAAGCAAGATGTTATAAAAGATTATTTAAAAGAAACAAAAAAAGAATTAGAGACGTCTATTAAAGATACAAAAAATTTAAAAAAAATTGAAGAATTAAAAAAATCCTTAAATGAGGAACTAAAAAATCCCTATTTAAAAAATATAAATCAGATTGCGTTACCATCCGATGATTCAAATATTACTGAATTATTTTTATATTTTCCTAAATTCAAAGATAATAAAAAAACAGAAATGTATCAAGTAAAACGAAAGATAAAAGGCGTTGTAACTCCTATAACTGCTTTAAACATTCTACAAAAGGGACCACAATCAAACGAAACGGGTTTAGTAAATGCATTTTACGAAAAAATAAAAATAAAAGATGTGGATTACATAGAAGAAAGGGGTATTATCAACTTATATTTTGATGAAAATTTTCTTTCTAAAAGTTCATTAATTATGAATGATAGAGTCCATCAAATTTGTCTTACATTAAAGCAATTTCAAAATATTAAAACAATACAAATTTGGGTTCATCAAGACTTATACGTTAAATTAAAAGAATGCAATAGAAATTTTAACCAATATCAATAATCATTTTTATGAATGTTTTTTATTTTACACATCGTGGATATATAAGAAGTAAAAATGAAGATGCCATTTTGATAAATGATATATTGATTTCTGAAAAAAATTTCTCCTCTGTCTTAGCATTAGAGATACCAAGGGACGTTTCTCTTACACAATTGTTTATGGTGGCGGATGGAATGGGAGGACATCAAAAGGGAGAAGTAGCGAGCTTTTTAGTATTAGATCATCTTAGAAGAGAACGAAGTAAAATAATCACACAAAAACAGTTATTTCAGACCCTTCAAGAGACAAAAATCCTTCTTAATCAATATGCAAAAGAACATAGAAATGCCTATGGCTTAGGTACAGTTGTTGCAGGTTTATGGATGTACTGGGATCAATATGTTGTTTTCAATGTAGGAGATTCACGTGTTTATTGGTATAAAGATAATGATTTCATGAGACTTTCGAAGGATCATTCAGTTGTAGAAGAATTAAAAGATGCTGGCTATATAAATGAAGATGATATAAGAACGCATCCAGAAAAACATATTGTTACTTCGTGTATCATGGGAGATGATGAAAAAACTATAAAATCCATCTTTATGAAATCTTATAAAGAAGATTTCTTTAAAGAAAGTAAAGTATTGATTTGTTCTGATGGTTTATGGGAGATGTTATATGAAAATGAAATATACTCTTGTATGAGTATAGAATTGCCTTTCAATGTTTGCGAATGTTTAAAAAATAAAGCATTTAATAATGGTGCAAGGGATAATATTAGTTTTATTTTATTAATTTTTTAAAATTGAATTTTTTTATCAATTTTCTTAACTATCTGTGCCTTTCTACTAAAATCCTCTCCAAGTAGTATATTGACCTGTACCGAGTTCCCATTGATAATATTCCCATCTAAGATATTTACCTTAGCACTTCCCGATACAATATTCCCTTGCATTACATTAATATGAATATTTAGATTTTTTTCTCCTCTGATGTCTCCCTTTAAATATTGTATAGAAATATTTCTACAATCAATGATATTCCCTTCCACATAATCAAAATTCATATTTTTTTGAGAAATTAAATCTCCTATGTGAATTTTGATTTCTTTTTTCTCTTCTGTTTTATGACAAAGAGTAAAAATAAAAAAAATAAAAAAATAAAATTTTATGATTTTATACACCATTTGCTTTCCTTTCGAAGCCAACTTCTAAAATCGGGATGTGCAATACTAATGAGTAATTCTGCCCTTTCTCTTAGATTTTTTCCGAATAAATTCACAGCTCCATATTCAGTTACTACCCAATGAACATCTCCTCTACTTGTTACAACACCAGCTCCTTTTGATAAAAAAGGAACAATTCTAGAAACTTCTCCATTTTTTGCAGTAGAGGGTAGAGCAATAATGGGTTTTCCATCAGGACAACGAGCTGCACCCCGTATAAAATCTACTTGTCCGCCAATTCCACTATAGATGTTCTCGCCAATGGAGTCTGCACATACTTGTCCTGTTAGATCGATTTCAATGGCAGAATTTATAGCTGTCATTTTATTATTTTGTGCTATTAAGAAAGGATCATTCGTATAATGACTTGGATGAAATTCAAATAATGGATTATTGTCGATATAATCATATAAATTCCTTGATCCAATACAAAAACCAGAAATAATTTTTCCTCTATGGATTCCCTTTTTTTGATTTGTGATAACGCCGCCTTCAAGTA
>JBEQAN010000060.1:0-7037 GCA_041640315.1 Leptospiraceae bacterium | reverse complement strand
AAATTAAAACAATATAAAATAGAACATCGATATTTAGAATTTTTAGATTTGATAGAAATAGTTTTAAAAGGTCTCGAAAATCAAGAAAGTTGGATTGAACCCTTAAAAAAGCTATACACGCATATTATAGTTGATGAATTTCAAGATACGGATCCAGAGCAATTAAAATTTTTATATTTAACCAATCCAAAAAATTTACTAATAGTAGGCGATGATTGGCAGGCTATTTATGGTTTTCGTGGAGCAACCGTTGAACCTTTTATCAATTTTTCTAAATTTTTTCGTAAAACTAAAACCTACAAACTAGATGAGAATTACAGAAGTTTATCTCCTATTATTAAGTTGAGTAACAAAATTATTGATTATTCATCAAGAAAAATACAAAAAGTAGTTAAGACGAAGCGAAAAAATAAAATTACCTTTCCCGTTTTAGGTTATTTGCTAAATGGAGATTTAGATCCATTGATTTCATTAATACAAAAATTTAATGTTATGATTTTAGTAAGAAGCAATGCAAGAAAAGATTTTTGGATACAAAATGGTGTATCACCGGATAGAGTCATGACTATTCATAAATCCAAGGGATTGGAATTTCCTGTTGTTTTTATTGATATTGCCAAAGGGTGGAGTGGAGAAAGTTTATTAGTTGATGAAGAAATTAGAATTCTATATGTTGCAGTTACAAGAGCACAAAATTTATGCGTATTTCTATATGAGGAGTATAATAAAAGTCTCGAAAGTTTTATTACCTATTATATTTTAAAAAATAAATTTAAAGATATTTCTCCTAAGGGGTTAGAAGAGTATCTTGCAAAAGAATGGGACTTTAGAAATCCTACTTCCCTTTTAAGCCATTAATAAAAGCATTTAATGAAAAATCTAATAATTCAAATAGATCCTGCTTTAAAAGTGTTAAGTTTTTTCGTTCATTTAAAATCAAGATACCTTCAAGGAGAGCCCAAATTCCAGTTGCAGCAGCGCCAGTATTTTCAATTGTGAACTCTTTCTTTTGTTTTCCAAGCCTAATAATCGATTCAATAAATCTCAGAATATCACGAGCTTTCACATGAATTTCTTTACTGATTCTTAAATGATTTTCTTTTAACTCATCCTCTGTAATATTTAGGACAGCAATTATATCGAAATATTCGGGGTTGTTTAAATAGAATTGAATGTAGGATTTTGCTAAAACTCTTAATAATTTTTCAGCTGGTTCTTTATCTGGATCTAAGGTTCTAACAGAGTTTCTTAAGGATCGTTCTAACTCTAAGATTCCTTCAAATAAAACATTTTTATAGATGGTTAATTTGTTATCAAAATAAAGATAAAATGTTCCGATACTTACACCAGCTTTATCCGTAATATCTTTTATGGTCGTATTTTTATATCCATTTTGAAAAAATATAATTTTTGCAGCATTTAAAAGAGCGGTATAACGTACATTTCTTGCTTCTTCTGTTCTTGCCCTGCGGAATTTTGTATTTTCCTTGAGGATATCCAGTTCAATATGATTTTCTTTTATTTTTGGATTTATTTCTATGTTTTGTTGATGATTTTCTGTAGGTTGATTTTCATCTTTATATTTTGAATTATAGTTCCCTCTCTCCATATTTTAACAGTATATTTATAATTTTTATTTTGTAAAGTGGGATTTAATTTTTTTAAAATGTTTTTTTATATTATAAAAGTATGTTGACTTTTATAGTCATTTGTATGTAATTAGCCTTATGAAGGTTGCTATTTCCAGTGATGAATGGTGTGAACTCGTTGAAGTCATTATCAATGAATGTAAAAATAGAGGTTTTGAAGTTGTATATTTCGGTCCCGAAAAAAATCAAAGTTCTGTAGATTGGCCAGTTGTGTCTGCAAAAGCAGCATGCTTAGTGGCCAAGAAAGAGGTAGACTATGCTATTGTAATGTGTTGGACTGGAACTGGAGCAACCCTTGCAGCAAATAAAATCAAAGGAGTAAGAGCAGCTTTATGCTTTGATGCCGAAACCGCCAAAGGAGCTAAAATTTGGAATCATGCCAATGTATTGGGATTAAGTCTACGTTTAACAACACCCTTTAAAGCAAAAGAAATTTTAGATGCTTTTTTTAGTACACCTTATAGTGAAGACGAATGGAATAAAAGACAGATGGCTACCATTGCAGATTTAGAAGAAAAACAATGTTTTTATTAAAAAACTAAACAAATAAATAGTAAAAAAAACAAATTTATTTAAATCTAAACCATTTTTTTTCTTGATACAATCTATAATCCATTAATTTTATGGTTTACGTATTTTTCAGTTTAAAGGAATTTTTATGGTAAAATATTATATATTTCTATTCTCCCTACTTCTTTTTATCGATTTTTCAGTATTACGATCTGAACCTAAAATAGAAAAAAAAATAGATAATTTACAGAAAAATGAAGAATACAAAGAAATTGAAAAAAATTGGCTTCGTGAATTAAAAAAAGAAAATCAAACGGATGCTTCAATGAATGCATCAACCGAGAATCAAGATTCATCGCCCCTTAATGTCCAGAACCAGACCCTCTTAGGGCAAGCACCTTCTTTTATAGATATTTTTTTTAGATTTATAATGGTATTAGTCGTATTTTCAAGTATAATCATAATTCTGATTCGATATTTTAAAAAAAAGAATTTAATCTTAACAAATCATAATAGTCCAATTGAAGTGATAGCATCAATTCCTTTGATGTCTGGTAAATTTTTGCAAATTGTCGATATCGCGGGTCAAATCGTAATTTTGGGTATATCAGAACATAATATAAGTTTAGTTCAAGTTGTAGAGAATAGTGTAATTGCAGAGAAGATTCGCTTATGGAAAGAAACATACAAAAAAAAGGAAAGAGAGGCACAATGGAACTGGAAGGGTTTTTTCTCTAATCTTTTTGGAGAGAATTTTTCCATATGGCATAATAAAATCGATAATACGAAAACCTTTTATTCCGAGTTGGTTCCAAATCAAGAAAATGAAAATGTTAAATTTGATGAATTAATGGAATTATTAGAAATTCAAAAAAAGAAATTAAAAAGATACGAGCAACTATGAAATCAAAAATTATTTATAAAGTATTTATAATAATTTTATTACTTTATTTTCCAACTAATATATTTTCTCAAGAATTTCCTAATTTAACTATACCAGTGATAGAAGGTGTAAGAGCTCCTAGAAATGGCCAAGAAGCTTCTACGTCGTTGATGTTAATCTTATTGGTTTCTTTACTAAGTTTAGCACCAGCCCTAATTATGATGATGACATCTTTTACAAAAATTATTATTGTGTTGGATTTTATTAGAAGAGCTTTAGCACTTCAAAACATGCCACCTAATCAAGTACTATTTAGTTTAGCTTTATTTATGACGTTCTATATTATGGCTCCGACCATAAAAGAATTCAATGATACCGCTCTTCAGCCTTACTTAGAGGGAAATAAAATGTCTACACCACAATTTTTGCAAAAAGCTATTATACCATTTCGAACTTTTATGATCAAACAAATTGGTAAAGACGGAGCAAAGGAAATTGCTCTTTTTGTTCAACTTTCTGGAAAAAATCCACAAGAAATAAAATCGATTGATGATATTGATACGTATATTATTATTCCCGCTTTTATGTTATCTGAGTTAAAGAAATCCTTTATTATTGGTGTGTTGATTTTTGTACCATTTATTGTAATCGATTTAGTGGTAGCATCTACCTTGATGTCAATGGGAATGATTATGCTCCCACCAGCTATGATATCTCTGCCTATTAAAATTATTCTCTTCATTTTAGTAGATGGCTGGCATTTAATAACATATAATCTTGTTCAATCCTATATGTAATAAATATAAACAAAATATGAGGTACTTATATGACTGAAATCGATATCATTAAAATATCATATGATACTTTAATTGTTACATTAAAGGTTTCTGCACCAATCTTAATTATGAGTTTAGTTACTGGTTTGATCATTTCAATTTTACAAACAACCACTTCGATACAAGAACAAACCTTGACATTTGTTCCGAAGCTTGTTGCGGTTTTTATAGCTATTATATTATTTGGAACTTTTATCGTTCATACTCTAATTGATTTTACAACTGAATTATTTAATTTAATTATAAAATTTTAATATATTTAAGAAAATATGGAGCCTTTTTTCAAGGGATTTTGGATTTATCTATTAATTCTAAGTAGGATGATTGGGGTTATGATGCTTATGCCAGTGATTTCTTCTGAAAATATACCTTTTCGTATTAGAATGAGTATAGCTATATTTATTTCGTTTATATTCTTCCCACTCATTCGTGAATATTTGCCGAAAGTTTCATTTGAAAATTTTTATTTTTTATTCATTGAGCTCATGACTCAATTTTTTATTGGTTTATTAATTAGTTTTTTTATTCAGTTGATATTCTCTGCATTTTTACTAACGGGTGAATTTTTTAGTATCCAAATGGGGATTTCTTTTTCAGAGGTGCTAGATCCCCAATCACAGATTTCTATTCCCATTATTGGTACACTGAAAAATTTAATCGCTATGATCATCTTTCTAACAGTTGATTTTTATCTTGATGGATTTTATGTCCCCACTTATTTACATGTCATTAGAGCATTACATTATTCTTTTATTGCTCTTCCTACTATTAGTTATAATTATAATACAATTGGTGGGATTTTAAATTATGTGGATGAAGCTTTTGGTTTGATGTTTTTAATTGCTTTAAAAATTGGTTTACCATTGGTAGGTATACTATTTATTACCTCCATTGCTCTCGGAGTTGCGGGAAAAGCATCCCCCCAACTGAATTTATTAAACATGGGATTACAGATTAACATAATTACTGGATTGATTATATTAATCCTTCTTTTTCCAGTTATAATCCCACTTATTAAGGATGCTTTTGTACAAATTTTACAGTTTATGGGAGAAATGTTTTATGCTTGGCCTAAATGAAATGCCATTATTAAAAATTTTTTATAAAAATAATTTTATAAATTACTCTAAGAAAGAAAATTCAAATCCTATTTTTCGCGTTATTGATTATATAGATTATCCCACAGATATTCTTGATATTGACTTACAAAGGTTTGCAGCAGAAGACGAAGGAAGAACAGAAGAGCCAACCGAAAGAAGAAAACGAGAAGAAAGAGAAAAAGGGAATGTACCAAGAACCAATGAACTTCCCTCAGCATTGATTTTATTAGCAACCATCATTACGATTTTTTTACTTTCTACTTACATGGTATCACAAATCTATGAAATGTTTCACTTTTACTATTCAAGAATTGTTGATATTAATTCCTTTACGATAGAAGATACAAAAGAAATTTTAAAAAATTTATTTATTCATACGGGAAAAGTAGTTCTTCCTATATTATTGATTGCATTTTTATTTGGTATAATAGGAAATGTCGTACAAGTAGGATTTTTATTTACTTTATATCCGTTACAATTCCAATTGCAAAGAATTGTTCCCGATTTTAGAAGGATATTACCAACACGAAGAAATATTATCAATTTGATAAAAACGATTCTTCAGGTGGTAATAATATTACTGGTTACTTTTTTCTTAATCAAGGAAGATTTAATACCTATGCTAAAAACTGCGGGTATGGATTTAAGAGGTGCTATAAAAGTTTTTGGTATCATTAGTTTTAAGGTATTAATTGTCTCTGGAATTTTATTACTTATCATTGCTATTATAGACTATTTTTATCAAAGATATGAGTATTTAGAAAATTTAAAAATGACTGTAAGTGAAGTAAAACAAGAAATCAAAGAAGAAATCGGAGATCCCCTTATTAGAAAACGACAGAGAGAACGGGCTCTTGAAATTTTACGTAGTCGAACGAGTCTAAGTAAAGTAAAAGAAGCTGATGTGGTAATTACAAACCCAACCCACTATGCCGTTGCTTTACAGTATAACTATCCATTTGATCGAGCCCCAAAGGTAATAGCTAAAGCCAAAGATCATATAGCCTTATTAATGAAAAATATAGCAAAAGAAAACAATATCCCAATAGAAGAAAATCCAGTAGTGGCACGAGAGCTCTATAATCGCGTTGATATTGGGCAAGAAATCCCTGAAGAATTTTATAAAACGGTAGCACTAATTTATCAAAAATTACAAAAAATTAAAAATCTAACACGAACAAGGTAATATTATGACAGATTATTTAAAAATCCTACAGCGATACATTAGTAGTAGTGATTCTATCCTCGGTATAGGTGTAATTTTTATTATAGCTTTGATAATCATCCCATTACCTGGTCCCTTTTTAGATGCTTTAATTGCTGTAAGTTTACTTATGGGAATATTAATTTTATTAACCTCTTTAAGTATAACAACACCAGCGGATTTTAGTTCTTTCCCCACTTTATTATTAATTACTACTATCTATAGAATTGCTCTAAATATCTCTACAACGCGATTGATTCTAACACAAGGACCTGCTGCAAATTCTGCTCTTATCAATGCTTTTGGTTCATTTGTAATCGGTGGTGGTGGAAGTACTTTTTCTATTGTTGTAGGAATTATTATATTTTTGATTTTGACCTTAGTACAAATTATTGTAATTACACGTGGAGCAACAAGGGTATCAGAAGTAGCTGCAAGATTTGCATTGGATTCTATGCCGGGAAAACAAATGGCAATAGATGCGGATTTAAGTGCTGGATATATTGATGAAAAAGAAGCAAAAAGAAGAAGAGAAGCCTTACAACAAGAAATGAATTTTTATGGTGCAATGGATGGTGCCTCGAAATTTGTTCAAGGGGATGTTCGTCTTGGATTAGTGATTACAGCAATTAACATTATAGGTGGTATGATTATTGGAACGACAATTCAAAATCTCAGCTTTTCTGAGGCTTTGCAGATATATACAAGATTTACTATTGGTGATGGACTTGTTTCGCAAATTCCCGCATTGTTGATTTCTACTGCAACTGGTGTAGTTGTTGCGCGATCTTCTGGTAAAGATACTCTTCCAGTTGAATTAAATAAACAATTATTAAGTAATTCTAATTTATTATA
>JBEQAN010000059.1:0-7116 GCA_041640315.1 Leptospiraceae bacterium | reverse complement strand
GAGATCTGAATTAATAAATTAAGCATCTTTTTTAAATTTTCTATTCGATTTGTAGAGAGATCTTCTTGTTTTTCTATTAAAAAATAGTCCAATTGTGCAGAAAAGTATGTTTTTAAGAATTTGTATAAATCTATATTGTATCTGAAGCGTTCTTTTAATTGCCAGGTTATTTGAAATTCTTTTAAGGCATTCTCGAGGGATATTTTACTAAGGTCATTTTCAAATGCTTTATAGTAAATCGTACCAAGAGCGTAATGAGATTCTGGTAAATCAGTATCTTTTTTGATAGATTTTAAGTATTCATTGCTAGCTTCTTCGTAATTTTCTTCTTCAAATAAATTATCTGCTTTTCTTTTTAAAAAATACGCTTTTTCAATATTTTCTGATTCCAATTCCCTTACTACATAAAACCCTTCTCTTACACGAAGGAGATTCCCTTCTCCCATAAGAACAAAACCATAAAAGGGATGTGTTAAAAGAGCAGTTACAGTGATTTCTCCCATAATTAAAGCATTTTTAAATTTCTCATGATGCGGATCTTTGTATACGACATAAAGCTTTTGTCCAATTTTAAGCCCTTTTTTATTGATTACTTTTACCGTTACAAGATCCTTTCTTGTGTCATATTCTTTAATGGGGTTTTTTTGATTGTTAATACTTGCAGATTTGACTTTGGATTTAATTTCTCCCACTAAAATGGTTTTCTTGGGATGTAGGGATTGATAAGAATCAAAAGCGTAGACATAAATATTATAATCAAGAGAAATCAAAGGATGAGAAATCATAAACAAAATAAACAATAGAAAAATTTTAGCCATTTTTATCATAATATCGTTAAAGTAATAAATTCTGGATAAAATTTTTTTATTTCGATTTGAAAAGTTATATTCATTTGCAAAGTTTTAATCCTTTAAAGGATCGCAGGGACTTTGATCTAAACGTTTTTGGCTTTCAAGAAGTTTTTTGTAGTCTATGGTACCATCATCCTTTAAATATTCTTTATAAAAAAAATGTTTATTATTTTCATAATAGTTTAGGACAGGATCACAAGGATGAAACTCTTCAATAGGAAAAAAAGTATAATAAAATTCTTTGATAAAAGGAAAATTTTCGTTAATGATTCTTTCGCAATGGGTAAAGAATAAAAATATACTAAATTGAAATATTAATAATTTGACCCTTAGGATAAAGACTTTCAATCCCTTTTTGTCCATAATATTTAAATAAATCCATCTTTTGAATTTGTCTGGAAGAATTTTCTATATCTCCATGAATTTTTTCCACACTTGGAATTTTTTCAAAATTTTTATATCTTGGAATGGGATACACTTTAAACGTATAGTCTCCAAAATGAATACTTTCTACCCTCATCATTTTTCATATCGGTTGAATTGTATTGTAAATATAGAGAAAAGATTTTTTTTGTTTCTATTATTATGAAGAAAATAATATTTGGGGTAATTTTTATATTCCTATATTGTCGAACTAATTCTTATTTAATTCCCATAGATTCCAATTCTGAGGTTGTAAAATTTCGAAAACTTACACCGCAAATCTATCTTATAGAAGATATGAATTATTGGAAAACGAATTCTCTTTTTTATATTTCAAAAAATGAAGTGTATTTTTTTTCTTCAGGGTGGACTCCTAAAAGTGCAGAACAAATTTTATGGAAAGCAAAAGTTCTCACTTATAATCCCTTTAAAGGACTCTTTTTAATTGCTCCCACCCTTGATTTTAGTGGTGGAATTGTACGGTTTAGAGAAGAGAATATTCCCATTTTGATTGAAAAAGAAGGATATAATTATTTAACCCAACATTGGTATAGATGGCAGATGGATATGGATCAAAAATTTCTATCGTGGATTCAAGAAGAAAGCTTGCCTCAGTTTGCTGGTTTTATAGATAATACGATGGAATTAGACAATAAAAATCTTATATTATTTTATCCAGGGAATATCCTTGTACCAGGAAATTTATTGTTATATATAAATGACGAAAATATTTTGTATGGTGGAAATTTAATCCATAATCCCGATGAATATTTTTTATATTTGAATCCTGAGCAAAAAGAAAAGTTTTTGAACTTAATTTTAGAATTAAAAAAACTTCCTGTAAAAACGATCATAACTGGAAAAGGAAGTCCAGTTTATAGTAAAAAATTATTGGATAAATTATATGATTTTTATAAAAATTATAATTAAAAAAATTTATAATATAAATTATTGATTTTTATTATATTCTTTCTTAACTATATATTCCTCGAGAGTAATAAGTCTTTGAGAAATTTCATCATAAACATAGAGATTCTCAATATAAGATTTTCCTTCTTCATCAATTTTTAATAATACATAACTATTGAGTGGTATGGTGGGAATTAATGTTTCGAATTTTTCTGATAGATAAAATTTTGTATGGGGGATTATGAATTCCTGATTAATACATTGAAGTTGAATTTTAGGTTTACAGTGCATTTTTGTACATTCATTTAATGGTAGTTTGATTTCTCCAATAGATAAATTCATTTTATCAATGGTATGTTGAATACATCCACATAAAATTTCGTTTTCACGATTACAATTGATAGTAGGATTTTGTTGGATTTTAAAATGAATATAATGACCAGAGATAATACTACGGGGGTCATATCCAGAAATGGGAAAATAAATGAATTGATTACTTTGGTGAAATTTATAGTAATGATATGAAATATAAACGAACATGATAATTATTGGTGATGATAACATTAAGATATGTTTTTTCATGAAGATAGTTCTTTTTGTAAGATATTTTTTATAATTTTTTTATAAAAAAATATAGAAATTAATATGAATAATCCAAAAAAACTTAAACCAATGCCCGTATAGGTTAAATTTTTAAAAATTTCTATATAAATAGTCCAAATCCTAAGTAATATCATAAACACGAAAAAATGGAACAACCATAAAATCCTAAATTTTAATACGATATAAGAACTTAAAATCATCAGAACTAAAAATAAAAGTGTTCCAAGGATTTTTTTTGTAAGTTCTAATTTAAAAATATGGGAACTACCTAAGGAATAATTCACAATTATAAGTAGAAAGACACTTATGAAACTTAATAATAAGGTTTTATCGTTAATAAACATTATTTTATAATTGATAAAAAATAAAAAAAAGGAAATGAAGATTAATAAAAGATTTAAAAATAAAAATAAATTAGAACCCAAATCTTTAAAATTAATATACCATTGAATCTGAAGCCATAATAAACTTATAAAATAAAAAGCGATTGTGTAGATATTTGAAGCATTTTTAAAATTCTCTTTTTTGAAAATTTTTGTTAAAATTTCAAATAAAACTAAGATCATAATATAACTAAAAAAAATATAAAAAATTATTGGATGAAGTTCCTTCCATTTCGTAAAGTCTAAAAGAATCAGTGTTATTGATAAATGCAAAACGAAAATGTTTAAAAGTGGAGAAAAGGTAAAGTTCGTAAGAGTAGTGGGAAAAATCATTAAAAAACCCCAGAAGAAAAGGGCATACTGCCATTTTCCTTCTAAATGAAAAACCTGTGTTGTTAAAGCGATTTCTCCCAAAAAAAGAAACTGAAATAATAAAAGAAGACCTTCTTTTAGATTGATCTTATTTTCGAATTTTAAAATTAAAAAAGCAATGAAGACATGAAACGATAGAATTACAAAAAATTTTATCAAAGTTGGAATTTCTTCCCAATTTGCAGCAATCATACTTAGGATACCAATACCTATACTTACATATGCGATAATAAATAGCGATGATAGAAATAGATTTTTATTTTTTAGAGAGAGATTCTTTTCGTAGTCTAAGATTGCATTATAGGTATCAAGATTGATAATGCCATTTTCAAGCCATTCGTTTAACTTTTTTTGTAAAAATTTCATGAAATTGAAAAAAATTTAAGAATATAAAGATAAAAGTCAATAGAAAAAATTACTTTGATGATTCGAGTATAGTTTGGGAAAAAAAGAAGGGAGAAAATCTCCCAGAGATTTGATTTCCCCCTTTTATTTTATCTACAACCTTCTGTATTTAAATAGTTAATATCGTTATGATAAATATAAAGATAATTCAAAGAGTTTGAATCTACCCTTAAATACCAATCTCTAAAATTATTACCTTGTGATAAATACCAATTATCAAAGCATGGATAACCGTAGTAGATATTAGCAGCCCATAGTGGCCAGTTCCATTTTAAGGGCACGATAAGTACCCATGGAAAGCCATCATTATCAAGGTAAATGTCTCTTCCATTTGCATCATAGACGTAATTAGGAAGATGAATTTCTTTCGAGGTGTTAATTACGTAAATGTGGAGATCGTATGGTGCAGAAGTATATTTAGTTTTTTCTTGTGGAACGTCAAAAATAATTTCTAACTCTGAAGAATAACATTGAACGTAAGGTAGATTTTGCACTGTATTGTTAGGACATATTTCATGACTTCTATATGTAGATGAACTTGTATAAACTGGATATGCAAAGAATAATGCATCTTTTAGAAAGACAGGTACGATGTTAAGTGAATCTACGTGGGTATTAATGTTTGTAATTAATACATTACTTCCATTATACACTTTTTGCTTAACCGTTCCAGAACCAGGAAGTTTAATTGCAACCACATGAGTATATCCAGCACCTCTTGCTAAAAACTTATAAGTTCCTCGAATTCTTACAACTTTACCTTGTGTGTTTAAATCTTCTTCATTGTAAACTTGTAGCACAACATCATTGAAATCCGCATCACCCGGTACTGGATATAGATCTTCGAATGCTATGGTTGCAGTTCCAGTTGATGGAAATACAATTTTTGTTGCTCTTGTAGGATCATTAGGATAAGCATCATTCTCATCAGGTGTACCATCATTATCGGAATCAACTATGTTTTGATTATTAACATCATTATTGAGAGAAATATTTCTATCAATTCGTATTAAAAATTGTCCTAGTTTACTAACGGGAACTTCATAAGAAAGTATTAACTGTGCGATTGTAACAGTTAGATTTACACTTTGAACACTTGTACTTACTTGGAAGATTCCAGTTACAACTCCACTTGCATTGGTAGCAGATTGAAATAAATTGGCATTATTGTTGGATGGATCAGTAATGGAGATAATAGCTCCTTGTACGGGTCCATCTGGATCAGAAACAGTAATATGTACGTTCACATTCAAAATAGTTTGAAAAGGATTTTCTAAATTTCCATATTCATCTTGATTTTGCATTTGAGGAGAATTGTCAGAACTTGAGTTATCGTTTTGACTTGAACTGTCATTGTAATTGTTTAAGTTTTGTGAAGTTTGGTCTTGATTATTCCCAGTAAAAAGTAAAAAAGGATTTTTATCTTTACCACAATTTAATGCTAATAGGATGATAACGACAACTATCGCTAAAACCCTCTTCATAATTCCTCCTTTTATTCTTTGTAAAGTGTACAAAATTGAAAAAAAAGTTCAATTCTATTTTAATAAAAATTATAATTTTTTTTTAAAAAATTTTATTTTTAGAACAATTTTGATTTTAAATTGTCCTTTCTGGGACAATTGATTGAAAATGAATTTTATTTAATAGGCTTTTTATAAGTTTGAAAATTGCTGTACGATAAAAATTTAAGATCAAGGGATTCAATTTTCATAAGGTTCAGTTCTTATTATTTCTAATGTTAGGTTAAAAGAAGTTTTAAAATACATGAATAATTATTGGTAAATAAAACCTTTTTTTAAAAATTCATGGTCTCTTATAGAGAAAATCCTATGTTTAGGTAAGATATATGGAACTAAGAATTGTAAACCTAAATTGTCTAAAATTGTTCATGGTATAATTTTTTTTATAAAAAATCAAAAAAAAAGATATATCCTATTATGTGAAAGTACGAACCATCCAGTTTAAAACCAAAAACCAACATAGAGTATGTTTATATCTAAAGCCCATACATTTTTCATATCTAAAGCAACTTGCATTAATTAAGTTCAATGCAAATATTTCTCAAGCAATTTTATACTTAATTTCGAAGTATTTAAAATATCTATATAGAATTAAAAGAATTGATATAAAAAGAACCTTAACCATTGATTACCAACCAGCAACAAAAGATTACAGACGTTACTGGATTCTTATAAATCCTATTTACTGGGGAAATTTACAAAATCTTAGGTTTTCTCTTAGCTTTTCCATAAGTTTTTTTTAAGAATTATGATTGAATGGGAAATGAAGGAAAACAACGAATCTTACTCAGAGGTATTAATTCCTAAAATTATCCGAAATGAATCTATCCAGCAGTCAAGAACCTTTAACCTTTTACATAATTATACACAGAGAGTTAGGATGTATCATGTCTCAATGTGGGTTTTATTGCAGTTAAGCGGTTTTGATTAGATTTTTTATATACAGTAGGTTCTAAAACAAATAAAAATTTCAAAAATACATTTCAAAAAATCAAAAGTAGGGCAAAAATTAATGCTTTGATAATTACCATTTTGCCTAATAAATAGGCAAAAAATAGAGACTTTACTTATTATTAAAAGATTTTTCATGGTTTTTTTTTAGCATAAAATTTGCGTAAGATTCCTTAGGAGGTTTTTATGTTAGTTACAAAATCTGGAAAAATAATTTTTGAACCCTTAGAATATTCTAAAAATTTTATTAAAACTGCTAAACTCATTGTTTCTGATTTTAAAGATAAACCGGGTATTTTATATAAAATTACGGGGGTTTTATTTATTCATGGATGGAATATTATAAATGCTTGGATTCAAACCAATAATGAAACGGTAGAAGATATATTTACAGTAGAATCCATCGACCCCGACAAATTCTATGTTACAATAGAAAAATTAGAATTAATTGAAAAAGAGTTAAAACAATTATTGGAAGATGAAATTCATGTGACTGAATATCTCTCTAAGTTTCCAGAGAAAACAAAAATTCTTATTGATAATATGAAACCATCTTTAAATACAAACGTAGAATTTGAACTATTAGATTTAAATCAAACCTTAAAGATTAAACTTATGACTAACGATAAACCGGGACTTTTGTTCTTTATCACTCAAATATTCTTTTTAAGTGATTTAAACATTTTGAAATTCAAT